>DATLKW010000114.1:0-12290 GCA_035538175.1 Gemmatimonadales bacterium
ACGAATAAATTCGCCATGCCTTGCCGGCACCACGGAGTATGAAAAAGGGGCGTCCGGTATGGGCTGGAAGTGGTTCGTGTGCTTTTGATGCCGGGAGCTCGTGAATAAATTTCAGCCGATCGCTAAGGCGACTGGAGGCGATCATCGGCGGGGAAGTACGCGGCAGCATCCGCGCCGAGGAGCGGATCGAAATCCAATCCACGAGCGTCGTCCACGGCGACGTCGCCGCGAAACGCCTCTTGGTCCAAGAGGGCGGCGAGATCAATGGCGTCGTCCGCATGGGCGAAAGCGGGCTGGAAGAGGGCGACCGCGGAGCCGACCAGCCCAGCGAGCGGGAAGGGACCCCAGAGAGAGTCGCCGCGACCCGCGCCTCCTAGGCGGCGTAGGGCGAGATTTCCACACCGGGAGCGCCTTGCGTGTGGATTCTTTAAGTTACTGCACAATAATCACTTAGCATCGGTTGTCTGACCCAGCGCAGGCGTCACTGTCGATAATCTGGTGAGATAATGTCTCCAGCCCGGCTTGCCTGATGCCCCCTGTCGAGCTGGCCGGGGTGGTGGCGTTTCTCGATCGCTTCCTGCGCGTGTCCGCTGTGCCCGACGCGCCCCATGCCCTCAACGGTCTCCAGGTCGCAAACGCCGGTGCGGTGAGCCGCATTGCGGCCGCCGTGGACGCCTGCGCCGCCACGATCCGGCTCGCAGCCGCTCAGGGAGCGGACCTGCTTCTCGTGCACCACGGCCTCTTCTGGGGCGGCCTCGAGCCGCTCACGGGACGCGCCTATGCCCGGGTCGCGGGACTCGTGCAGCACAACATCGCCCTCTACAGCGCACACCTGCCACTCGACGTGCACCCCGAGGTGGGCAACAATCACCTCCTGGCAGGTCGTCTCGGCGTCGCGGTGCGGGGCGCCTTCGGCGAGGAATACGGCGTCCGTCTCGGGGTGTGGGGCGAGCTCGACGTGCCGCGCGCGGAACTCGCTCGCCGGCTCGAGCGCGTGGTGGGCGGCACGCCGCGGCTCTTGGGGTTCGGACCGGACGCGGTGCACAAGGTGGGCATCGTCACGGGCGCGGCCGGGTCGATGATCGCTCAGGCCGCCGCCCAGGGCTTGGACACGTTCGTCACGGGTGAGGGGTCGCACCACACGTTCTTCGTGGCCGAGGAGCTCGGGCTGAACGTGTTCTACGCGGGCCATTACGCCACCGAGACGGTCGGCGTGCAGGCCCTCGCCGAGCGCCTCGGGGCGGAGTTCGGGCTGCCCTGGAGCTTCCTCGACCACCCGAGCGGGCTGTGAGCGGCGCGTCGACCGAGGCCCGACCGATCCCGGACGGGGCAGGGCGGGGGCTCGCCGTTGCGGGCACCCGCCGGTAGCTTGCGTGTCCCCTCGCCCGGAGGATGGGTGCGTTCGAGCTTCCTCCTGATCGTGGTGCTGGCGGTCGCGTGCGCGCGACCGCCACGCGCGCTGGCCCCACGCCCGGCCCTCCCCCCGCCCCCGCCCCCGTCGTCGGCGTCGAACCCCGCGACGGACGGAGCAGCGCGGCCGCTGCCGCCGCGCTTCGGGGAAACCGGGGGTGGGGTTCCACGCAGCGAGGCCGAGTGGCGGGCCGTGGGTCGGGAGGCGGCGGCGCTCCTGTCGCAGTACCTCACGATCAACACCACCAATCCTCCCGGCAACGAGCTCAGGGCCGCTCAGTGGCTCAAGACGGTCCTCGAGCGCGATGGGATCGAGGCACCGCTCTTCGAGCCGAAGCCCGGGAAGGCGAACCTCTACGCCCGCCTCGCCGGGGACGGGAGCGCTCGACCGCTCATTCTGCTGAACCACATGGACATCGTGCTGGCCAGTCGCGAGTACTGGACGGTCGATCCCTATGGCGGCGTGGTGCAGGACGGCTACGTATGGGGGCGTGGCGCGCTCGACATGAAGGGCGAGGCGATCGCGCAGCTCATAACGCTCTTGACCCTCAAGCGCGCGGGCGTGCGGCTCAAGCGCGACGTGATCTTCCTCGCGACGGCGGATGAGGAAGTGGGCGCAGGCGTCGGAGCAGGGTGGATGGTGGACCAGCACCCGGAGCTCGTGCGCGATGCCGAGTTCCTGCTCAACGAAGGGGGCACCATCCGCGTGGGCCCGAGCGGGCGCATCGAGTACTACGGAGTCGGGACGACCGAGAAGTCACCCTTCTGGCTGACCGTGACCGCGCACGGGACCGCCGGTCATGGCTCGCGGCCAACGCCCGACAATCCGGTGCACCGCCTCGTGCGCGCGCTGTATCGCATCGCCGCCTACCAGACGCCGCTCGTGGTGACGCCGGCCGTCGAGCGCTACCTGCGCGATCTGTCGGCGATCGAGCCGGATCCCGTTCGGCGGGCATGGCTCGCTGACGTGCGGAGCGCGCTCCGCGATTCCACGGCCGCGCGTGCACTGACCGCCGACATCACCTACAACGCGTTGCTCCGTAATACCGTCTCGATCACCGGTCTCGTGGGCAGCGACAAGACGAACGTCATTCCCCCCGCGGCGTCGGCGAGCCTCGACGTGCGGCTGCTCCCAGACCAGGACCCCAAAGCGTTCCTCGCGGAGCTCGTCCGCGTGGTGGGCGACACCGGCGTCACCATCGCGCCCCAGGGCCCCACGTGGCCGGCGTCGGCGAGCGGGACCGACACGGAGCTCTTCCGCGCGATCGCCGCCGCGGCGCGCACGCGCACGCCCAACGCGCTCGTCACCACGCCGCCGCTGACCGGATTCACCGACAGCCACTACTTCCGACGTTTGGGGATCGTCGCCTACGGCCTGTCGCCGTTTCCCCTGACGCTGGCGGAATCGCGCGGCGTGCACGGCAACGACGAGCGGGTGAGCCTCGACGCGCTCATGTTCGGCGTGCATTTCCTGTACGACATCGTGCAGCGCGTCGCCGGGAGGTGATCGGCACGTTCCTGCATCCGCGCCGCTACCCGCCGGCGCGAGACCGCCGCACCCCGCGCCTCGAGCGCCTGACCAAGGCGCCGTTCGGATGGGTGCTCGAGCGGCTCGCAGCGCCGCTCACACGCTGGGATCGGATGTCGCTCGAGACACCGGAGATCGTCCTCCCCGTGCGTGACTTGGACGCCCAGCTCGAGGGCTACCGCATCGCGCTCGTTACCGACCTGCATCACGGACCGGCGGTTCCCGAGCGCTGGTTCGCGCGGGTGACGGAGCGGGTGGCGGAGCTCGCACCCGACCTGATCGCGCTCGGCGGGGACTACGTCAGCCACGCCCGGAGCGACTTGGACGGGCTCGAGGCCGTCGTCGCGCGCTTCCGCGCGCCCGACGGGAGCGTGGCCGTCCTCGGCAACCACGACCACTGGATCGATCCCGACGCGGTCAGCCGCGTCCTCGACCGCGCGGGGACGCGGCTGCTCTCCAATCGCCACCTCCTCGTGCGCCGTGGCGGCGCGGCCCTAGCGATCGCCGGCGTCGACGACTTCACGCACGGCGCCGTCCGACCCGACGAGGCGCTGGCCGGCGTCCCGGCGCGCGTGCCGCGGGTGCTCGTCTCACACAACCCGGACCTCATTGAATACCTCCCCGCCGGGCTGCGCGTCGACGTCATGCTGGCCGGGCACACGCACAACGGCCAGACCCACCTCCCCCTCGTCGGCCCGATCACCGCGCCCTCGCAGTTCGGCCGCCGCTACCTCCACGGCTTGAAGCGCGTCGGGGAGACGTGGCTGTACGTGTCAGCCGGCGTCGGCAGCGCCGCCCTGCCGCGGTGGGGCAATCCGTCCGAGGTCCCCCTCCTGCGACTGACGGCGGCGCCGAGCGCTATTTGAGCGTGACGACGAACCGCACGAGGATGGTTTCCGCGGTTTGCGGCGCGACCGTGCAGCAGCACGCCCCCCCGATCAACCGCTTCACCCCCAGCACCTCCGCCTCCGCGATCCCGGGCACGTCGCGGTAGGTGATCTCGAGTGTGGTTCCGTCGATGATCCGGTAGCTGACGGGGCGCCCGACAAGCCGGTGGTGGGGATCGACCCGCGCGAGGCCGTCGCTCAGGCGGTGCTGGATGGCAGCCGCCTGCTCCGCCTCGGCGAGCGGGGGATCCGACGGCCCCGGCGGCCGCGGCGGCCCCGGGGGAAGCGGAGCGCCACGCCGTGCACCGAGCACGCTCACGGGCCGCGTCGGCGCCGATTCGCCGCCACGGCCGCCGCGTTGCGGCGCATGCCCTCGGCGCCGGGACGCTCGAAGGCCGTGTCGCCGAACTGACGGTCGAAGTCGTCGGGAGTGCCGGCGAGCAGCGCCGAGAGATCGGGCGTGGCGAGGTCGGGCCGCGCGGCGAGCTCCGGGTCGGAGGTGGGCTCGGCGAACCGCACGTTCCACGGGCATACGTCCTGGCACACGTCACAGCCGAACCCCCAGTCGTCGAGAAGCGCTCCGTCGCCCTCGGCGAACGCGCCGCGGTGCTCGATGGTCAAGTAGGAGATGCAGCGGCGCGCGTCCAGGACGCGCGGCTCGACGAAGGCCGCGGTGGGGCAGGCGTCGAGACAACGCCGGCAGGTGCCGCAGCGGTCCGCCTCGAAGGGGAGGTCGGGCGCGAGGGCGGCGTCGGTGAAGACCGCGCCGATGAACGTGAACGACCCGAGCTGTGAGTGGATCAGCATCGTGTTCTTGCCGACCCACCCGAGGCCGGCGCGCTGGGCCAGCTCGCGCTCGGGCACAGGGCCGGCGTCGACGTAGCAGCGGGTCCGCGCGCCCGGCGCGAGCTCGCGGATCGCCGTGGCGAGCTGCTCGAGGCGACGACCGAGCACGCGGTGGTAGTCCGCCGACCAGGCGTACTGCGCCACCTTGAAGGTGCCCGCTCCGGATCCCGGGTCGCGCGTCGCGACCCGCGGGACGCCGTGGTAGTAGTTGGTGAGCGTCACGACGGCGACGCGCGCGTCGGGCACGATGTGAGCCGGATACTTGCGCCGCTCGGCTTGGCGCGCGAGGTAGGTCATGGTGCCCGCGTACCCTGCGGCGAGCCACCGGTCGAGCCCGTCGCGATGCGCGCTCGGCTCGAGGCTCGCGATCCCCACCGCGTCGAAGCCCAAGTCGAGGGCGCGCCGTTTCACCACGGCGACATAGCCCGCGGGCGCGGCCCGCCCCTCCGACCCGGTGTGGTCGGTCACAGGTGCAGCGTCTCGCGTCGCCACCGCGCGAAGCGCACGACGTCCTCGAGCGGCGGGACGGCGGTTTCGTCGCCGTAGGCGGTGAACATGCGCCACCGCACGTACTCGCGCGGTGGCAGGGGGAGGAACGGGGGCCGACGGTACCAGCCGCGCGCGCGGAAGCTCCAGGCGAGGCGCACGAGATCGAGCGCGAGGCGCGGGTTGACGAGGGAGCGGAGGGCGAGGCGCGCCGCGAGCCCCGGCCAGGCGGTGGGCGGCTGCATGAACGCAATGTAGTCGCTTGTCGTGTCGAGCGCGCTTCCCCCCTATATTGACCGGCTCCGGAAGCTTTCCGAGGTCCGATGACCACCATGTCACAGCGCTCGAGCGGCCCGCAACCCCCGGCGATCACCGAAGACGAACGCCTCCTCTCGCAGGTCCCCCGCGAGCGGCGGGCGTTCACGAAGACCGACTCGTGGCGGGTGCTCCGGATCATGGGTGAATTCGTCGAGGGCTTCGACACCATGTCCGACGTCTACAGCGCCGTCACCGTCTTCGGCTCGGCGCGCACGCCGACCGACGACCCGTACTACGAGAAGGCGGTTGAGACGGCGCGCATGCTCGCCCAGGAGGGGTTCCCCATCATCACGGGCGGCGGGCCCGGGATCATGGAAGCCGCGAACCGCGGCTGCCAGGAAGGGAACGGTCTCTCGATCGGCTGCAATATCGAATTGCCCTTCGAGCAGGGCCTCAACCCTTACGTCGAGCGCGCGATCAATTTCCGCTACTTCTTCGTGCGCAAGACCATGTTCGTGAAGTACTCGACGGCTTTCATCGTCTTCCCGGGCGGCTACGGCACGATGGACGAGCTGTTCGAGGCACTGACGCTCATCCAGACGGGCAAGGTCAAGCATTTCCCGGTGATCCTCTTCGGGCGCGCCTATTGGGAGGGGCTCGCCGAGTGGCTGCGCGCGCGCGTGGCGGGGGAAGGCAAGATCGCGACGACCGACCTCGAGCTCTTGACCATCACGGACAGCCCCGAGGAAGCGGTGGCCATCGTGCGCCAGGCGCGCGAGCGCCGCACGCGCGCCCTCCCGTCCGCGGCCGCCCATGAGCCCTAGACGCGCGGCGTGACCCGCACCGATTTCCTGCGCGGCCCGCGCATCGACCCCAAGCCCATCACCGGCCGGGAAACGATCCCCGAGCTCGTGGACAACGCGTTTCTCGCCTACAACGTCGGCCGCCTGGCGGACGCGTGCCGGCTCTTCGCCGAGCGCATGCTAGCCGACGACGTCACGGTCGGCATGAGCCTCACGGGGGCGATGACGCCAGCCGGCCTCGGGATGTCGACCCTCATCCCGCTCATCGAAGCGGGCTTCGTCGACTGGATCGTGTCCACGGGCGCGAACCTGTACCACGACGCCCATTTCGGGTTGGGGCTCGCGATGCATCGCGGCACGCCGTTCGCCGACGACGTCGAGCTGCGGGCCGAAGGCGTCGTGCGCATCTACGATATCTTCTTCGACTACGAAGTGCTCCTCTCGACCGACGCGTACATCCGTGACGTGTCGGCGCGGCCGGAGTTCCAGCGCCCCATGGGCACGGCGGAGTATCACTACTTGCTCGGCGGCTACCTGCTCGAGCGCGAGCGGGCGCTTGGGCTGTCCCGCAAATCCGTGCTCGGCGTCGCGCACCAGGCGGCCGTACCCCTCTACACGTCCTCACCCGGCGACTCCTCCATCGGGATGAACGTCGCCGAGCAGGCGCTCGCCGGCTCGCGGTTGCGCTTCGACCCGAGCACCGACGTAAACGAGACCGCCGCCATCGTGTTCGACGCGAAAGCGGACGGCGGGAAAAGCGCGGTCCTGATCGTCGGCGGCGGGAGCCCCAAGAACTTCGTGCTGCAGACCGAGCCGCAGATCCAGGAGGTGCTGGGGATCAGCGACAAGGGGCACGACTACTATCTCCAGATCACGGATGCACGGCCCGACACGGGCGGCTTGTCGGGCGCGACGCCCGCCGAGGCGGTGAGCTGGGGGAAGGTCGATCCGGAGCAGCTCCCGGGCACCGTCGTGTGCTACCTCGACACGACGGTGGCCTGCCCGGTGCTTGCCGCCTACGCGCTCGCCAAGCGCCCGCCGCGGCGGCTCAAGCGGCTGTACGACCGGCGCCCGGAGCTGATGCGGCGGCTCAGCGCCGCGTACGCTGCGGCGAAGACGGATCGCGACGCCCGCGCGGAGGCCACGACTGGCGGCCGGAGACCCTGAGCGGGCCGCGCCAGCGGCCGTGTCCGGGGCGTACGCCGGGTACGCCTTGGGCCTCCTCACGCTCATCAATGTCCTGAACTACATCGACCGCAACGTCGTCTTCGCGCTGTTCGGGCCGATCAAGCGGGAGCTCGGGGTCTCCGACCACCTCCTCGGGTGGCTGGGCTCGGCCTACGTCATCGTGCTGTCGCTCAGCGCGCTGCCGCTGGGCGTTGTCGGGGACCTGAAGTCCAGGCGCGCGGTGATCGCGTTCGGGGTGGGGCTGTGGAGCGTGTTCACGGCGCTCGGCGCGACGGTGAGTCGCTTCTGGCAGCTGCTCGTGTGTCGCGCGCTCGTGGGAGTGGGGGAGGCGGGCTACGGTCCCGCGGCGCAAGCCTTGATCGCCGCCCTCTTCCGCGGCCGGCGCCGGGCGTTCGCGATCGGGATCTACTCGGTGGGGATGGCGTTCGGGGGCGTGCTGGGGATCTGGCTGGGAGGCACGCTGGCCGAGCGCTACGGGTGGCGCGCCGCCTTCGTCGTGCTGGGAGCGCCGGGGCTCGTCCTCGCGCTGCTCGCCTCGCGCCTGCGCGAACCCCGTCAGCGCCCGCCCGCCCCGATCCGCGCTGCCATCGCCGACTGGTATGATCGCGGACGCGGCCGGCTCCGGCGCGCGCTCGTGCTCGCGCAACCGTTACTCGCGTTCGCGCTCGCGGGCGTCGTGCTCGCGGGGCTCTTCGCCACGCTCGGGGTCCGGCGCCACGGCCTCGTCACGGCCGTGTTCGCGGCGAGCGTGAGTGTGGGCGTGGTGTGGACCGTGGTGCGGCTCGTGCCCATCGCGGTGCGCGGCACGAGCAGCGCGTCGGTGGTCGCCGCCACGGCGGTCGGCGAGTTCCTCGAGGCGGCGGCGACTGTGCTCCGCACGCCCACGCTGCTCTGGATGTTCCTGGGCGGCGCGCTCGTCACCTTCGCTGTGAACGGCCTGATCGCCTGGGCGCCGAGCTTCGTCGAGCGTACATACGGGTTGTCGGTCGCGGCCGTGGGCCGCCAGTTTGGGGTGTGGGGGCTCGCCGGCGGCGCCCTCGGGGCGCTGTTCGGCGGGCGCACGGGGGATTGGCTGCTCGGTCGCTGGAGCGGGGGGCGCGTGGTGGTGTCGGGGGCGGGATTCGTACTCGGCGGACCCGTCTGCGCCGCCCTGCTCCTCGTCGGCGACCTGCGGCTCTTCGTGCCGCTCCTCTTCGGGACGTTCTTCCTGTACTCGTGGTACAACGGGCCGTTTTCGGCGGTGCTCTTGGACGTCGTGCCGCCGGCCGTGCGCGCCTCCGTGCTCGGCGCGTTCGTGCTCTTCTCGCACCTCGCGGGCGACGCCATCGCGCCCCCGCTCATCGGTTATCTCTCCGATCGGGTGGGGCTGGGGGCCGCGATGCTCCTCTTGCCCACGGCCGGCGCGGTGGGAGGCGTGCTCGTGCTCATCGCGCTCACCACCGTGGGCCGGGACATGCAGCGGGTGCAGGCGTGACGCGGATCGCCGTCGCGTTCGATACGCTGCACCCCGATTGGGAGGACGCCGACTACAAGCGCGACGTGGCGGCGAAGGCCGAGGAAGCGGAGTACGACGTGGCGCGCGCGCTCATGGCGCGGAACCACGATGTCCTGCTGGTGGGCGTCGCGCAGGAGCTGGCCCCGGTGCTCGCGCGCCTCGGCGCCTTCCAGCCGGAGCTCGTCTTCAATGGGTGCGAGGCGTTTCGCGGGCGGGCGCAGCACGAGTACGCCTTCGCCACCGTGCTCGAGATGCACGGCTACCGCTACACCGGATCGTCTCCCACCGGCCTGCTTGTGGCGCGCAACAAGTCGCTTGCCAAGAAGGTGCTGGCCCATCACGGGATCCGCGTGCCGGCGTTCGCGGAGTTCCGGCCAGGGGAGGAGGCCGTGCGCCCCTCGGAGCTCCGGTTTCCGCTCATCGTGAAGCCGCTCCTGGAGGACGCGTCCGTGGGGATCTCGCAGGCCTCGGTCGTGGAAGACGATGACGACCTCGCTGCCCGCGTGCAGTTCATCCATGAGAAGTACGCCCAAGCGGCGATCGTCGAGGAGCTGATTGAGGGCCGGGAGCTCTACGTCGGTCTGCTCGGGAACGCGACCGTCCAGGTGCTGCCGATCGTCGAGCTGACGTTCGGGGACGCGGAGGGAGATCACCACATCGCGACTTACAAGGCGAAGTGGGATGAGGAATACCGCAAACGCAAGAAGATCAAGAACGTCTTCGCCAAGGCGCTCGCCCCCGAGGTCATGGCGAAGATCGCGGAGATCTGCACGACCGCGTTTCATGCGCTCTGGCTTCAGGACTACGGCCGCGTGGATCTCCGCCTCACCCACGACGACGAGGTCTACCTGCTCGAGGTGAATCCCAATCCCTTCCTCGCCTGCGAGAACGAGATGGCGGATGCCGCCGAGCAGGCGGGGATGCGCTATCCCGACTTCATCCAACGCATCGTGGACGAGGCGATGGCCCGTGCCCCGGCGTAGGCGCGAGATTCCGACGCCCGAGCCGCGCTGTCCCCGCTGCGCGGCGGAGGTGACGCCGTTCGCGGCATTCTGCTCGAATTGCGGGCGCGCGCTCGAGTGGCGCGACACGACGAAGGCGACCGGCAGCGAGTGCTACTACTGCGGCTGGGTCGTGTCGGACAGCTTCTCGTTCTGCCCGTGGTGCGGGCGCGACATCGCCGACGCACAGTCGAGCCCCGAGCCCCTCAAGGCACCCAAGGGCTTCAAGTACCACCGGCGCTGCCAGTGGGGGTGCGGCGGCGGCGTCATGTATCCGATGCGGCACTGCCCCTGGTGCGGCCGCCCCCAAAAGTGGCGCTATCAGGAGTTCCAGAACGTGTGCCCGCACTGCGACAAGGGGGTGGACGATTGGATGGAGTTCTGCCCCTGGTGCGGCAAGGACGCCACGGGACGCGACCTCGTGCGGCGGGCGCTGCGCCGCGTGCGTCAACTCCTCGTCGTGGGCCGGCTGCGAGACTGGAACTATCGCGTGCTCCTGCGGCCCGGCGTGTCCGGCGTCACCCACCGCACGCCCAAGATCATCGAGATCGAGCGCCGGTACGTCACCCGCAAGCAGGGGCGGCGCGACGAGATCTCCTGGAACATGTTGACGGGGCTGATCCTGCACGAGCTCGGCCACTCCTTCCTCTTTCACAACTGGTCGTTCACCCGGACCGGCCGGTTCCGGCGCGCGTTCGGCGAAGTGCGCAAGGCCTACCGGGTGGCGGACTCGAAGTGGGTCGACTTCGAACGCCGGGGCGTCACGACTACCCTGCCGAACTACGTCACCGCCTACGCGGCGACGCACCCCCAGGAGGATTTCGCGGAGACCTTCCGGTTCTACATCGCGCGGCGCGGCCGTCTCCGCGAGCTGTTCGCCGAGTTCGGGCGTAAGCGCAAAGGCGTCCCTGTGTTCGAGAAATTCCTCGTGCTGCACGACTACATCCGCAGCCTGCGGGGATGGCTGTGACGCGCCGAGGACCGCCTCGGTTCCTCCTACCGCGCACCCGTTAGATTTCCGGGCGTCTCTCTTAGCGAAAGCTGGAAGCCATGGCCTTGATGCGCACCTCGAATCCTGCCCTCAACGCGTCGACCTTCACCGACTTGCGGCGTGATCCGACCGCGCCCGCAATGACGGTCGAGGGCACGGTGAACAAGTCGGCGCTCCTCCTGTTCCTCGTCGTGGTCCCGGCGGCGTGGGTGTGGACCCAGGTCCGGGCGGCCGCGACCCCGGGGGTCGCGGTGCCGTGGATCGTCATCGGGTCACTCGGCGGGTTCGTCACCGCGCTCGCCACGGTGTGGAAGAAGGAATGGGCGCCCGTGACCGCGCCGGTCTATGCGGCGCTCGAAGGGCTCGCCTTGGGCGGCATCTCCGCGATCTTCGAGACGCGGTATCCGGGGATCGCCATGCAGTCCGTGGCGCTCACCTTCGCGACGCTCGCGGCGATGCTCGTCGCCTATCGCACCGGGCTCATCCGAGCGACCGAGAAGTTCAAACTGGGCGTCGTCGCGGCCACCGGCGCGATCGCCTTGTACTACGTCGTGGGATGGGTGCTCGCGCTCTTCCACGTCGGCATGCCGTTCCTCCAGGGCAACGGCACGGCGAGCCTCGTCGTGAGCGGCATCATCGTTGTCGTCGCCGCGCTGAACCTCGTGCTCGACTTCGACTTCATCGAAACCGGCGTGAACGTCGGCGCCCCGAAGACGATGGAATGGTACGGCGCCTTCGGCCTGATGGTCACGCTGATCTGGCTGTACTTGGAGATCTTGAGGCTCCTGGCGAAAGCGCGGAGCCGACGCTAACGGGGCGGGGCGGGCGGAACCGGGGGCGTCCTACACGTCGCCTTCGGTCCCGCCGCCGGGTTCCGCCGAACTCTCGCGATCCCGCCGTCCGCCGGTGTTTACCCAGCGAAACAATAGGCGCAGCCCTTTTCTTGCGAGCGGTTGACCGCGATCACCCCGGACGGGACCACCTGCACTCCGGGGAGCAGGTTCGCGATCCATTCCTTCTTGACGGCGTCCGCCTGCATCCCCATTTGGCTCGCGAACCGCTGGCTGAACAGCGTGAGGGCGATGTTGCAGGCGCCCATCAGCACGCCCTTGGCGAGCAGCTCGTCCGCCCCCATCCCGGGGATCGGGACATCGCCCGGCTTGAGGTGCTGCAGCGGATGACGAACCGCGGGCGCCTTGGTCGCGCCGTCTGTGATCTTGAAGGCCTCACCGAACTTGTACTTGGCCCACATTCCACTGTCCATGGCGTAGGGCAGGCCGTTGTGACGCAGCACGATCACGACGGTGTTGTCGGCATCGGTGGTGCCGTACGTCTCGTTCGTCGTGTTGAGGAAGACCCGCGCCCAGGCGAAGGCGAATCCGTCGCTCGGCTCCGGC
>DATLKW010000115.1:0-9774 GCA_035538175.1 Gemmatimonadales bacterium
GCGCGTCTCATCCCGTATCTGGGGACGGCGTACTCACGCGCCTGCGAGTACACGTGCGATCGCGTGGGAGCGTACTGTGAACCAGATGGCGCGATCGACGGCCTGCTGGTGCTCGCGGCGGGCGGTTGGCTCCACACGCGCGTCAGTCCTCAAGAGTTCGCGAGTCAGGCCGAAACCGACCGTGGATTCTGGATCCAACGCGCGGAGTGGTTGAGTACGCACCCGCGCTTGCCCAGGCGCGTCGCCGCGCTGTTGGCGCTGGGCGTGAAGAGCCCTGTGACGGATCCCCTGAGTGGGAGCGCGGTTGCCGCCTGACGGAGGCGGGGGGAGCATACCACCTACTGGCGGAGGACTCCGATGCGGTGGATGAAGTGGTCTTCGGTGGCGCTGTGCTCGACCGTCGCGCTTGCCTGCAAGTCGGAAGCGACGAAGCGCGCGGAGGTCAAGACGTGCAGCGCCATCGCGATCGATGCGAAGGGCGCTGCCCAGTGCCTCGTCGCCCAATACCGGTGGAACCTGCACACGGCGACGCTCGCCGCGACCGCGTACAAGCGCGAGACGGATAGCCTCGCGAGAATCGCCGCGGACTCGGCGTGGCGCATCGAGGGGCCGCGCCACCAACAGGAAGTGGTGAGCTGCGCGACGGACCCCTCTGGAGAGGTCGCGCGCTGCCTGGAGGGTTACGGATGGGCGGACGCGCGCGCGATCGCCGCCGCCGACTCGCAATGGCGCGCCGACGCACCCAAACACCGCGACGAGCTGGCGCGGTGCGCCCACGTGCGCGACATGCAGGCGGGGGCCTGCCTCCAACTCCACTACAAGTGGAGCCCGGAACACGCCCTCGCCGTGGACGACTCGATTCGGCGCGCGCGGATGCGCCCGTAACCCCGGCGCCACCCCCATCCGCGATCCCGGTCCCTCGTCCCAGGGAGACGCTTGTCGGGTGAGACGACGCACCCCGTCCTGATCGCCGCGGAGCTCGAAGCCTTCCTGGGTTCCGACGAGCTCGAAGGTCTGGACGTCACTTGGCTCCCGGCCCCCGAGCCCACCCCCCGCGGCGACTATCAGGCCATCGTGCCGCTCCAGTCGCGGTGGGTGGGCGGCACGGAACTGAAGCACCTGCCCAAGCTCCGGGTCATCGCGAACTGCGCAGCCGGCCACGCGAACGTGGACCTCGTCGCCGCCGAGCTCCGCGGGGTCACGGTGACGCATACGCCCGACGTGCTCACGGACGCGACCGCCGATCTCACCTGGGCCCTGATCCTCGCCTGCGCCCGACGCATCGTGGAGGCGGCGGAACTGGTGAAACGGGGGGCGTGGACCGCGTGGCACCCAGACCTCCTCGTGGGCAGCGAGCTCTCGGGGCGAACCCTCGGCGTGTTCGGAGCCGGCCGTGTGGGACAGGCCGTCGGGCGCCGGGCCGTGCCGTTCGGGATGCGCCTGCTCTACGCGGCGCGCCACGCGCGGCCCGAGTTCGAGCGGGCGACCGGTGCCACGCGCGTGGAGCTGGCCCGCCTCTTGCGCGAGAGTGACGTCCTCTCGCTCCACGCCCCGGCGGTGCCGGAGACCGAGGGCATGATCAACGCCGACACGCTCCGACAGCTCAAGCCGACAGCGATCCTCGTCAATACGGCACACGGGAAGCTCGTGCGCGAGGAAGCGCTCGCCCTCGCGCTCGAGGAGGGAAGGCTCGGCGCGGCTGGGCTCGATGTCTACTTCGACGAGCCCACCATCCACCCGCGCCTCCTCGCCGCCCCGCGCACGGTGCTGCTGCCCCACATCGGTAGCGCCACGCGCGAGGCGCGGCGCCGGATGGCCGCGCTCGCCCTGGCCAACGTGCGCGCTGTCTTGAAGGGCGATCCGCCGTTGACCCCCGTGTTCGGCTAGTTAACTTCCACGCTCGAGATGAGCCGGCCCGACCGCACGATCATCCTGGACGCCCGCGCTGTGTCGCGGGCGCTTCAGCGAATGGCGGTCGAAGTACTCGAGCTCGCCCACGGCACCGACGGTCTCGTCCTCATCGGCATCCAACGACGGGGCGTCGAGCTCGCCGAGCGACTCGCCACCCTGATCGAACGCAACGAGGGGGTCACCGTTCCACGCGGCGCCCTCGACATCACCCTGTACCGCGACGACCTCCAAACCGTCGGTCCGAAGCCGGTGATCGGCGAGACCCGCATTCCGGGCGACCTCACGGGCAAACACGTCGTCATCGTGGACGACGTGCTCTACACCGGCCGGACGGTGCGAGCCGCGCTCGATGAACTTGCCGACTTCGGCCGTCCCCAGCGCATCTCACTGTGCGTGCTGGTCGACCGCGGCGGTCGCGAATTGCCGATCCAGCCCGACGTCGTCGGGACCCAGGTGCGCGTCACCGACGGGGAGCGGGTCGACGTCCTCGTCGAGGAGCTCGACCGCAAGGATCAGGTCGAACTCGTCCGCGGGAAAGGGGGAAGCCGCTCGCCGTGAACCCCACCCTCGGCAAGGACCTGGTCGGCGTCGAGCGATTGTCGCCCGAGCAGATCCAACTCATCCTCGACACCGCCGAGCCCTTCAAGGAAGTCTCCGAGCGGCCCATCAAGAAGGTGCCCGCGCTGCGCGGCAAGACGATCGTCAACCTCTTCTTCGAACCCTCCACCCGCACCCGGATCTCCTTCGAGTTTGCCGAGAAGCGGCTCTCCGCCGACACCGTGAATGTGGCGGCGAGCGGCAGCTCCGTGCAGAAGGGCGAGACCCTCGTCGACACGGCGCGCAACCTCGAAGCGATGCGCATCGACATGGTCGTGATGCGCCACCCCTCCTCAGGCGCGGCCCAATTCCTCGGCAACCGCATCCGCTCGAACGTCGTCAACGCGGGCGACGGCAAACACGAGCACCCCACCCAGGCCCTGCTCGATCTGCTCACGATCCGCGATAAATACGGCAAGATCGCCGGCCTCAAGGTCTGCCTCGTGGGCGACGTCCTCCACTCCCGCGTGGCGCGCTCCAACATCTTCGGCCTCTCGAAACTGGGTGCCGAAGTGGGCGTCTGCGGGCCCGCCACGCTCATGCCCCGCGGCATCGAGGAACTCGGGGTGTGCCGCTTTCGCCGCCTCGAGGAGGCGATCGAGTGGGCCGACGTCCTCAACGTCCTGCGCCTCCAACTCGAGCGCATGGAGATGGGCTTCATCCCGAGCGTGCGCGAATACTACCGCGTGTTCGGCGTGACCCTCGAACGGCTCGAGAAGGCGCCGCACCCCCTGACCATCATGCACCCGGGCCCGATGAACCGCGGCGTCGAAATCGACTCGCGGGTCGCCGACGGACCGCACAGCGTGATCCTCGACCAGGTGACGAACGGCGTCGCCGTTCGCATGGCCGTCCTCTACCTCCTCGCCGGCGGACGCCCGGAGCTCGCGGACGCGGCGAAGCGCGGCGCGGAATGACCCGCCCCCTCGTGCTCCGCGGCGGTCGGGTGATCGACCCGAGCCGCGGCCTGGACCAGCCCGCCGACGTTTTGATCCAGGACGGCAAGATCGCCGCTGTCCAGTCGAGCCTCGGCTCGCCCGATGGCGCGGAGGTGCGCGACGTCCGGGACCGCGTCGTTGCCCCCGGGCTCGTCGATCTCCACGTCCACCTGCGCGAGCCCGGCAATGAGGACGTGGAAACGATCGCGACGGGAGCCCGCGCCGCCGCGGCGGGGGGCTTCAGCGCCGTGTGCGCCATGCCCAACACCGACCCGGTTACCGACAATCAGGCGGCCGTGGGATTCATCGCCCGCCAATCGGCCCGCGCCGGTCTCACCCGCGTCTACCCCATCGGGGCCATCTCCGTCGGGCAGCGCGGCGAACGCCTCGCCGAATTCGGCGAAATGGTCGGCGCCGGAGCGGTCGCCGTGTCGGACGACGGCAAACCGGTCGTCTCGAGCCACCTCATGCGCACGGCGCTCGAGTATGCCCGCACGTTCGAGATTCCCGTCGCCGATCACTGCGAAGACCCGTCGCTCACCACGGGCGGCGTCATGCACGAGGGGCTCGTCTCCACCCGCCTCGGCCTCAAGGGCATCCCCGCCGCCGCCGAGGAAATCATGGTGGGCCGCGATATCCTGCTCGCCGAACTGACCGGCGGCCACGTCCACCTGTGTCACGTCTCCACGCGGGGCGCGGTCGCGCTGCTCGAGCGGGCGAAAGCGGCGGGCATTCGCGTCAGCGCCGAGGTGACGCCACACCACTTGACCCTCACCGACCGCGCCTGTGAGAGCTACGACACGCACGCCAAGATGAATCCGCCGCTGCGCGAAGCGGCCGATGTGGCCGCGTTGCGGCGCGCCGTCGCCGCGGGTGTGATCGACTGCATCGCCTCCGACCACGCCCCGCACGCCTACGACGCCAAGGAAGCCGCCTTCGATGACGCGCCGTTCGGCGTCATCGGCCTCGAGACGGCGTTCGCCGTCGCCTACACGGAGCTCGTGCTTGGTGGCGTGCTCGCGTTGCCCCAGCTCCTCCTCCGCATGAGCACCGCGCCCGCCACCCTCTTTCACCTCCCGGGTGGCACGCTGGCGCCCGGAGCAGCGGCGGACGTCGTCGTACTCGACACCACAGCGCGGTGGACGGTGAATCCCGACGCGCTGCTTTCGAAGAGCCGCAACACGCCGTTCGCGGGACGACAGCTGACCGGGCGGGTCGTGCTCACGCTGGTCGGCGGCACGATCGTGCACGAGGCCGATCCGCCCCACCGACCATGACCGCGGCGGCCGTCGCCCGGCGTATGGCCCTCTGCTGCCACCAGCTCGCGGCCCGGGGCTTGATGGCGGGCCAAGACGGCAACTTGGCCGTCCGTCTCGGACCCGACCGCGTCCTCGTCACTCCCTCAGGCCTCATTAAAGCCCTGCTCAGCGCCTCGGACATGGTGGAAGTCGACTTGCGCGGCCGACGCCGACGCGGGCGACGTAACCCGACGAGCGAGTTGGACTTACACCTGCGCATCCTGACCCGCCGGCACGACGTCAGCGCGGTCGTACACGCCCATCCCCCTGTGGCTACAGGGTTTGCGGTTGCGGGCCAGGATTTCGAGGCGCCGGTGCTTCCGGAGCTTATCTTGCAGTGCGGCCCGGTGCCCCTCGTCGGCTACGGGACCCCCGGGACGCCAGAGCTTGGGGATCGCCTCGAGGCGTACCTCCAGGGGCACAACGCCTGGTTACTCGCCAATCACGGCGCCGTCACCGTGGGAGCGACGCTCGACCAGGCCTGGATCCGTATGGAGAGCCTGGAGCACGGGGCTCGCATCATCTTCGTCGCTCGCTCACTCGGGGAGGTGACGGAGCTCCCGGCCGAGGCGGTCACGCGCCTGCGCGCGAGCGGCGCGCGTCGGTAGGCAAGGCTACACGAAGGGGAGTGGATGCCCAAAGGGTCGTCGCGTAGCACCGCACACATCCAGCGCCTGCTCGACGAGCGGCGTCAGTACGAGGCGTGGATCGCACGGCTGAATAACGCGGCCGACGCGACGCCGGGTCCCGTCCGGGCGCGCGTCCGCGCCGACTACGAGGAGCGCCTCACCGCGGTCATCGAAGAGCTCAAGGAACACGCGGCGAGCGCCCGCCAGGCGATCGAACAGAAAAAGCACCTGCGCACGGAGCTCCAGACGAAGGAGACGCACGTCTCGGAGCGCTTGACCGAGATCGAGCTGCGCCACGCGGTCGGGGAGTTCGACGAAGGGCAGTGGGTCGAGCTGCACAAGGACGTGCTCGCGGAGCTCGTCTCGGTGCGCGAGGACCTCCAAGCCGTCGAGGCCGATCTCTTGAAGCTCGAGGAACTCGACGCCATCGTCGGCAACAGGCCGCGCCGCTCGGGTCCCGTCCCGGCTCCCAAGCCCGTTCCACGACCCGCGGCCCGCCCGGAACCGACCGAGACGGTCCAGCCTTCCCAGGTGGACGAGCTGGCCTTCCTCAAGTCGGTGACGGAAGACGAAGCGAGCGCGCCGTCGCCGCGGCGCGCGAGCGGAGCGCAGTTCCAACCTTCGATCCCGGCCGACGCGACGCCCTCCGTCTCACCCCCCGGACCCCCGCAACCCCGCGCCGCCAATCCCATGCCCGCTCCCATCGTGCCCGATGCCGCCGGGGTGAACATCGACGAGGAAGTGGCCAAAACCCTCCGATGCAAGCAGTGCGGCACGATGAACCTGGCGACGGAATGGTACTGCGCGCAGTGCGGCATCGAGCTCGACGCGGTGTAGCGTCAGCCCCCAAGCCCACAACCTGTGCTGGTGACGACGCCCCGCCTCGGGAAGGCCGGGGCGAACGGCGGCTACTTCGAGAGCTTGCGAACCGCGACCGACAGTCTCGACTTGTGCCGGGCGGCGGTGTTCGGATGGATCAAATGCTTGCGGGCGGCGCGGTCCAAGAGCCGCGTCGCGATCCGGTAGGCCCCACCAGCCTGCTCGGCAGTCTGCGCGCTCCGCACGCGCTTGAGCGCCGTGCGCAGCGCGGAGAGCTGGGCGCGATTGCGTTGATGGCGGGCGCGCCCCTGACGCATGGCTTTCTTGGCAGACTTGATTCGCGGCACTCAACGCCTCCTCGTGAGGGGCGCAAGATAGAGGGTAAGTGCAGGTCGGTCAAGGCGCTACGGCGTTGACCCATGCACCGGGCGGTCGTTATCTTAGGCGGTCACCGACCCTTTGAGCCCGAGCCATCGAATTCCTCGTCTTGGCGCCGGTCCTGCTGTTCTCGATGGTGGCGCATGAGTACGCCCACGCCGAGGCGGCCTACCGGCAGGGCGACGATACCGCCTACATGCTCGGACGGCTGACGTTCAATCCCCTGAAACACATCGATCCGGTCATGACGGTGCTCATGCCGGTCGTGCTCTGGGTGGCCTCGCACGGCACCTACACCTTCGGCGGGGCGCGGCCTGTCCCCGTCAACCCGCGCAACTACCGGCGCTTCGTGCGGGGAGACGTGATCGTGTCGCTTGCGGGGATCGCGGTGAACCTGGCCCTGTTCGTGGCGTTCGCCGTGCTGTTCGCGCTGGTCGGCCTCGTGGGCCGCAGCGCGCTGCCGCTCGCCGGCACGCTTGAGATCGTGCAGCGCATGACCTACTACGGCATGTGGCTGAACCTGGTGCTCGCGTTCTTCAACCTCATTCCGATCCCGCCGCTCGACGGCAGCCACGTGTTCTACCATCTGCTCCCGCCCGAGGCGGGGCTGCGCTACCGCCAGCTGTACGGGCTCGGGTTTATCCCCATCATGGCCGTGAGTTACTTCCTGCCGGGCGTGATCGGCGTGTTCCTCTGGCCCGCGCAGCAGCTCATGAGCTGGGGCCTCGCCGCCGTGGGGAGCTTTCAGATTCCCGGAGCGCTGTGACCGCGCCCCCCGCCGCCCAGGACCAGGCCGGCTTCGTCGTCGAACTCGAGCAGTTCTCGGGACCGCTCGACCTGCTCCTGCACCTGATCCACGAGGATCAGCTGGACATCACCGATCTGCCGATCGCGAAGATCGCGGATCAGTTCCTCGCGGTGATCAATGAACTCGGGCTGAACCAGGCCGCCGATTACCTCGAAATGGCCGCCCGGCTCCTGCGGATCAAGGCCCAGATGCTGCTGCCGCGGCGCCTCGGCGAGGATGACTGGGAAGATCCGCGCGCCGAGCTCGTACGCCGGGTGCTCGAGTACCAGCAGATCCGGGAACTCGTCGACTGGCTCGGCCAGGCGGCGGGCCGCCGCGCGGAGCGCCTGGGCCGGGGGTTCCGGCCCGAGCCCCCGAGCGCCCCGCCCGCGCCGCTCAGGATCGAGTTGAACGAGTTGCTGGCAGCGGCGGAGCGCGTCATCGCGCTCATCCCCGAGCCGGTACTCCACCGTGTCGTTCCACGACCGCTCGACGTCGAAGGGGCCACCGCCCGCATCGAGACGCTGCTCGCCGCGCGCGCGGAGTTCGAGTGGCTCGACGTCGTGGGCCCGCGGCCGTCGATCGTCGATACGCTGTCCGCCTTCATCGCCCTGCTGGAGCTCGCGAAGCGCGGCGCCCTGCGCCTCCTCCAGGACGCGCCGTTCGCCTGCCTCGTGATCCGCCGTGAGCCCCCTCGCGAAGCTGCTTGAAGCCGCGCTGTTCGCGTCGGCGAGCCCCCTCACGCTCGGAGAGCTCGGGGCGCTCGATCCGTCCGCGGGGGCGCGGGAGGTCGAGGCCGCTCTCGCCGAGCTGCGCGACGCGTTCGGCGCGGACGACGCGCACGGCGTCGAGCTCGTCGAAATCGCGCAGGGTTGGCAGTTCCTGACGCGTGGCGAGTACGCCGAAACCCTCGAACGCGCCCAGCTCACCGTGCGGCCGCGGCGGCTCTCCCCCGCCGCCCTCGAGACCCTCGCCATCATCGCCTACCGCCAACCCGTGGGACGCCTCGAGGTGGACGAAATCCGCGGCGTGGACTCAGGAGCCGTGATCGATAAGCTCGCCGAGCGCGGCCTGGTGGAAGTGGTGAGCCGGGGCGAAGGGCTCGGCCGCCCGTTACTGTATGGCACCACGCCGCAGTTCCTGGAGATCCTGGGCCTCAAGGACCTGGACGAGCTGCCGCGACTCGACGAGTTGTCGGTCGCCCTTCGGCCCCCGGCCCCCGCCGAGCCGGAATGAGCGTGATGCGCCTGCAACGCGCCCTCGCGCGTTGAACGTGGCGCAAGGGAAAACCCCTCGGAGCTTCGTCGTCACAGCCCTCGAATCCGGACTGCGGATGGCACGACGATGAGAAAGATCATCCTGATGATGTCGGTGTCCGTTGATGGCTTCATCGAGGGACCGCACCGCGAACTCGATTGGCACATGGTGGACGACGAGCTGCACACCCACTTCAATGATCAACTGAAGACGATGGGCGGCTTCCTGGAAGGCCGCGTCACGCATGAGCTGATGGCACAATTCTGGCCGACGGCCGACACGAACCCCGCCAGCACGCGACCCATGATCGAGTTCGCCCGCATCTGGCGGGACATGCCCAAGATCGTGTTCTCCCGAACCCTCGAGCGCTCCGACTGGAACACGACCGTCGTCCGTGAGGTCGTGGCCGAGGAGATCGAGAAGCTCAAGGCACAACCCGGCGGGGACTTGGCGCTGGGCGGCGCCGACCTCGCCGCGGCCTTCATGCGCTATGACCTGATCGACGAGTACCGGATCTACGTTCACCCGATCGTCATTGGGAAGGGCAAACCCCTGTTCCCGCGATCGGATGCCAGGATCAGCCTGCGGCTGGCCGAGACCCGCGCCTTCGGCAACGGCGTCGTCCTCCTCCGCTACCAGCGTCCGGACGTGGGGGCAGGGAAGCGCGGAACCGCCGGATCTTCTGATCGTCGCGCCTAACCGCCGGACCCCGCCGGGCGCCTCCGAGGGCTCGCCGCTGATGCGGCTGCAACGCCTGCTGGCGCGTGCGGGCGTGACCTCGCGCCGCCAGGCCGAGGACCTGATCCGCGCCGGGCACGTGCGCGTTGATGGCGCCGTCGCCACCCTCGGCATGAGCGTCGATCCGGCCCGCCAAGGGGTGACCGTGGACGGCCGGTCGGTGCGACTCGCCCCACTCGAGTGGCTGGCGCTCAACAAGCCGCTCGGCTACGTCGTGAGCCGCCGCGATCCCACCGGGCGACGGACGGTCTACGACCTCCTCCCCAAGGTGCCGGGGCTCACGTACGTTGGACGGCTGGACGTGATGACGTCCGGGCTCCTCTTGTTTACCACCGACGGCGTGGCGGCGCACCGGCTGATGCATCCGCGCTTTGCGGTGCCGCGGATCTACCGCTTGCGCGCGCACGGCCTCGACGCCGCCC
>DATLKW010000116.1:0-2919 GCA_035538175.1 Gemmatimonadales bacterium
CGAGGCGGTCGAGCCGGCTGAGGCGCGCGACGCCTACCGCCGGGCACTCGAGCTCGACGCCCACCACGCCGATGCGCACGTCAACCTGGGCCGTCTGTTACACGAACAGGGGCTCGTCGAGGAAGCCGAGCGCCACTACCGACTGGCGCTGCGCGAGGACGCCGACCACGCCACGGCCGCGTTCAATCTGGGCATTGCGCTCGAGGACTTGGACCGGCCGACGGACGCGATCGAGGCGTATCGCGCGGCGCTCGCCACCGACCCGCGACTAGCAGACGCCCACTACAACGTGGCCCGGCTGTACGAGCGCCTGGGGAAGAAGGCGGCAGCGCTTCGCCACCTGTCGCTGTACCGGCGCCTCGTCGACTAGGCGGGGACCAGCGCGCTGAACTCCTGAGCGAGCTTCGGCCCGATCCCCGACTCCTCGTGTTTGAAAAAGATGAAGGCATCCCGCCACCCCCGACCCAGCTCCCCCACGGTCTTGCGCCACTCGGCGAGGGCCGTCGGCGTGTAGCCCTCATCGCGGAGCCGCAGATACCCCCAGTCGGCCGTCGCGACGAGCGGCGTGTGGCCATCCTCGGTGTCCGCAACGCACAGCGCGGCGTTGCCGACGCGCAGGGCCGCGTACACGTCCTCTCCGAACCAGGAGGGGTGGCGGAACTCCCACGCGCACCGCAGGTCCGCGGGGAACTGGGTCAGGAGGTCATTCAGGCGATCGACGTCCTTCTTGAAGTTCGGGGGCAGCTGGAACAGGATGGGGCCGAGCTTCGCCCCGAGCTTGCGCGCCGTGTCCAGGAAGAAGCGCAAGGGGTCGTCCACGTCGCGGAGCCGCGCCTGGTGGGTGATGCGCTGCGGGGCCTTGAGCACGAACGTGAAGTCCGCGGGCGTCGCCTGATCCCAGCCCGCGACCGCCTTCGCGCTCGGCATCCGGTAGAAGGTGTAGTTGATCTCGACCGTGCGGAGGCGCTCCGCGTAGTACGCGAGCATCTGCGCCTCGGGCATCTTCGCGGGATAGAACGTGCCCTTCCACTCGGGGAAATTGTAGCCTGACGTGCCGACGCGGAGGTTCACCGGCCCACCCACACCGACTTCACGTTCACGAACTCCCGCAATCCGAATTCCGCCAGCTCGCGTCCGTAGCCCGAGCGCTTGACGCCGCCGAACGGGAGTCGCGGATCCGACTTCACGAGCCCATTCACGAACACGCTGCCCACCTCCAGGTCCCGCGCGATCCGCTCACCGCGCGCCCCGTCTCGCGTCCAGACCGACGCCCCGAGCCCGTAGACCGACCGGTTGGCGGCGCGGATGGCGGCGGCCTCGTCCGCCACGCGCATCACGGCCGCCACCGGCCCGAAGGTCTCCTCATCGAACGCGGGCATGCCGGGTTCGACGGCGAGGAGCACCGTCGCGGGGTAGAAGGCGCCGGGGCCGCCGGGCAGCGTCCCGCCGAGGACGAGCCGCGCGCCCCGCGCGACGGACTCGAGGACCTGGCGGTGCAGGTTCGCGCGCAGGTCGGTGCGCGCCTGGGGTCCGAGCTCGGTGGCCGGGTCGAGTGGGTCGCCCATCTTGCGCCGCGCGAGCTCCGCGGTGAACCGCTCGAGGAAGCGATCGGCCACCGCCTCGACCACGAGGAAGCGCTTCGCCGCGATGCAACTCTGCCCGCTGTTGATCAACCGCGCCTCCGCCCCGACCCGGGCGGCGGCGTCGACGTCGGCGTCTTCGAGCACGACGAACGGATCGCTGCCCCCGAGCTCGAGGACCGTCTTCTTCAGGTGTCGCCCCGCCTGCGCCGCCACCTGACTCCCGGCGCGGTCGCTCCCCGTGAGCGTCACCGCCCGCACGCGGGGGTCGGCGATGACCTCGGCCGCGCGCTCGTTGGAGAGAAAGACCGCGCGGAACAGCCCCTCGGGGAACCCCGCGTCGTGGAACACCTCCTCAATCGCGAGGGCGCAGCGCGACACGTTGGGCGCGTGCTTCAACAGTCCGGCGTTCCCCGCCGCGAGCGCGGGTGCGGCAAACCGGAACACCTGCCAGAACGGGAAATTCCACGGCATGATCGCGAACACGACGCCGAGGGGCTCGAACCGGATGTAGCTCCGGGTGGCGTCGCTCGGTCGCGGCACGTCCGCGAGCATGGCAGCGGCGTGCTCCGCGTAATACTCGCACGCCCAGGCGCACTTTTCGGCCTCGGCGGCGCCTTGCGCGAGCGGCTTCCCCATCTCGAGCGCCATGGTGCGAGCGTATCGGTCCTTGCGCTCGCGCAAGAGGCGGGCGGCGGTCTTCAGATGCTCCGCGCGCTCGGGCACGGGTGCCCGGGCCCATTCGCGAGCCCGCGCGTCGCCACGAGCGAGGATCTGCTCGAGCTCGTCGGGGCGCGTCTCCTCGAAGGTCTCGAGCACGGCGCCCGTGGCGGGATTGATGGATTGGAACAAGGGCATCGACGGTTTAGTGATGGCGTGGCAAACGTTCCGAGAACGTAAACCGCCGCGTGATGTCGGTCACGTGGGGTGTCGTGTCAGCGCGCGGCGGCTTGCGTTGCCCTGCGAGGCGACACGGACCCTGCGATGCACGCCGGTTGCTGCCTATCCCCTTCGCGCACCTAGAGTTGTCGCCCGAGGCCAGGGCGGGCACGTCCCTTGCGTTCTTCGCCGCCGAGCGCCGCGACGCGCGGCCGAGGAGGCGGGTCGAATGTCACTTCCGTGGATGCCTGGGACACCCGAGGACGACGAACTCGAGCGCCTGTTCGCGACCGATCGCGAGGCGTGGCGCGGCGACGTCCATTCCTCTGACGACGCCTGGCAGGGCGCCGCGGGGAGCGAGACCGAGAGCGCCGCGGAGCAAGCTTGGCGCGGCGGCGAGCACTTGGCGGAGTGGCCCGAAGGCTCGGCCGGACCCGAGTACTGGATGTACAAGCGCGCG
>DATLKW010000117.1:0-1970 GCA_035538175.1 Gemmatimonadales bacterium
TCCTCGATTTCTTGTCCTCGCCCGGCGATCTCGAGGACCGGGCCGCTCCCTGTGAGCAGCGTCGTCCGCCCCTGCCCGGTGTGTGGCAGCAGTTGCACCGCAAGCCCGGCCCGGACACGCTCCAGCGTCGGAAGCGCGCCCACGACGTAGGTGTTGCCCGAGCTGATCTGCCCGGATCGGAGCAGGTCGCCCAGCGGGCCGGCCACCGATCCCGTTCGGGCGGCGTTCATGACCTCGCTTCCGGTCATGACGGTGAGCCGTCCCGCGTCCGCGAGGCGCTTGAGCGAGACGGCGTACAGGGTGACGCTCCGCGCCCCGGCGCGGTACACCGACTCGTAGAGGCTGTCGCGGCCGATGCCGGTGCGCCGGGCGAGGGTCGTCCAGTCGTCCCCGTCCACCGAGATCTCGACGGTGCGGTTGACCTGTTCGATGTGGTAGCGGTGGACCAGCACCACGAGCGCCGCCACGAGCCCCGCCACGACGCATCCGGCGAGCATCGGATATCGGGAACCGATCCGCCGCAGGGTCACCGCCATCCTCCCGCCGCGCCGCTAGACCGGCCCGGTCCCGGCATCAAGCACGAGCCTCCCATCCTCGACCCGCACCGCGGTGACGCGAAACCCGAACGGCAGCCGTGGCACCACGATCGCCGACCGGATCGTAATGGCCTCTCCGTTCACGCTCCCCGGCAGGCTCCCGCCGGCGACCACCACGGAATCGAGAACGAGATCGACGGCCGTCTCCCCGTTCAACACGAGCCGCCCGAGGCCTTCGGCGGGGAACTCCGCGCCGAGCGCGCGGACCGCTCCCCGCACCCACACCCGGCCGGGCTGCAGCACAACGGAGTCGACCCGAATGGTCGGCGAACGCGCAAGGGCGCGCGTCAGGTTCGCCTGGTTCACCGTCGCGTGCGCGCTTCCGTTCCTGAGCGATCGGATCACCAGGGCCCGGTGCAGGTAGAGCGCCTGGGGGTCGAACCGCAGCGTCTCGAATGTGACGTCGAAGCGTTCCGTCCCGAGCGTTCCCAGCTGGACGTTGTGCGCCACCATGGTCACCCTCGCCGCGCGGCCCCACCAGAGCGCGACCGGCGGCGACGCCTGAACGGCCACCTCGACGCTGCCCCCGGGGAGCTGCGAGCGCAGATACCCCTTCAGCGCGGCGCCCGCCACGGCGGGGGTCCCGAGATTGGCGGCCACCGCAACGGCGAGCACCCCGACCGCGAGCAGCCACACCTTTCGCCGCGAGGAAACGGCCGCCACGATCACGACCTCGCCGCGGGTCCCGTCCCCCGGGTCTCGGCCGCGCGTGGAGCGCCGGCGGCGCTCGCCTGCCCGGAGCGCAGCCACGCGTCGATGAAAGGGTCGAGGCCGCCGTCGAGGACCGCCTGGACGTTCCCGGTCTCCACGCCCGTCCGGTGGTCCTTGACCAGCGTATACGGGTGGAGGACATACGATCGAATCTGATTGCCCCAGGCGGCGTCGCGGTGCTCCCCGCGCAAGGCGGTCAGCTTCTGGCGCTGCTCCTCGTGCTGCAGTTCGTAGAGCCTCGCCTGGAGCAATTTCATCGCCGTGAGCTTGTTGGCGTGCTGCGAACGCTCGTTCTGACACTGCACGACAATCCCGGTGGGGACGTGGGTAATGCGCACCGCCGTTTCTACCTTGTTCACGTTCTGGCCGCCGGCGCCGCCGGAGCGATAAGTGTCGATCCGCAGATCGTCCTCTTTGACCTGGACCTCGGCGGCCTCCACCTCGGGGATCACATCCACGAGCGCAAACGAGGTGTGCCGCCGGTGCGCGGCGTCAAACGGCGAGAGCCGCACCAGCCGGTGCACGCCGCGTTCGCCCCGCAGGTACCCGTAGGCGTTCGGCCCCGACACAATCACCGTGACGCTCTTCGTCCCGGCCTCTTCCCCCGGCGAGAGGTCGACGACCTCGGTCCGGTAGCCGTGCGACTCCGCCCACCTCAGGTAC
>DATLKW010000118.1:0-3322 GCA_035538175.1 Gemmatimonadales bacterium
AGGCGGTCGCGCGCTCGAACGTCACATCCTCGGGGTTCGCTTCGAGGGTCACTTCCCGGTCCGCGTCCCGCGCTCGATTCGCATCGAAAGTCTCGTCAACGGCGGCCACGAGCGCGGCGACGGCGTCCGGGGGCAAGAGCGACGGCGTGCCGCCGCCGAAGTACAGAGTGTCGAGCGCCCGATGCTCGCCGGGCTCGGCACCCGTTCCCGCACCGAGCGCAAGCTCCCGGCGCACCGCGGCGACGTAGTCGTCCGCCGGCACGCGCCGGCGCACCGCGATCGAAAAGTCGCAGTAGGAGCAGCGGCGCTGACAGAACGGGACGTGCAGGTAGACGTGCGGCATCGGAACGAAGCTAACGTCGTTCCGCTTGAGCGTCTGCGAACCCAGCGCTGTGAGGCGTGAGGTCCCGGCCCCTACTCAGAGAGTTGCCGGGTGGTGCGGAATTCCTGCGTTACAGGTCGAGCCGCTGAGACCCCGTCGCCGGCGAGGTGCGACGCTCGTTTACGGCGCGTCGCGGCACGCCGGAGCGGCGATCCTTCCCCGACCGACGCTCGAACGGCACCTCCAGCGCCTCGCGGCGGCGCTCGCGCACGATGCGCCGCCCGAGATCGCGCCGTCGATCCCAGGTCTTGCGATGGGCGAGGTCGGGTCCAGAGGTATCGTTCGGCATCACGTTCTCCCTTGCCAGAACCGGCACCTATATAAGGATGCGTTTCAGGTCGCATCAGTAGCGCCCGCAAGGGCGGGAGCGCACCCCCCTTCAGTGCATCCCTGAGGCCACCTATGCCAAGTCGTTACCGAAAAGGGGTAGATGCTTGACCGGATTAACGATGCCATGTGACCCAAAGTTCTGGTCACATATCCACACCGCTTATGCACATACAACGTTGCGGCGACGCTGCAACACCCCACGCCAGCCGGATGAAGGCCTGAGGGCATGAGCGCCGCGCCCCCTCCCCGTGGGACTACGTCGCGGGAACCCCCGCCGGAAGCGCGTGCCAGACTGCCTCGAGCAGCTCCGGCATACCCTGCCCCGTGACCGCGGAAATCAGCACCACCGGCGCCCCGCCCTGCGCTCGAATGGAGGGGACAGCCGCATCAGGCGCAAGCAGATCGCCCTTGGTCAGCACGACCACGTGGGGCTTCGCGGCGAGGCTCGGCGAGTACAGCGCCGCCTCTCGTAGGAGCAGCTCGTAGGTGGCCTGCGGGTCGGGACTATCCACCGGCACGAGCACCGCAATCGCCCGCGTGCGCTCGACATGCTGCAGGAACCTGAGACCGAGCCCCTTGCCGGCATGCGCGCCCGCGATAATCCCGGGGATGTCGGCCATCACGAACGAACGGCTGTCGGAGAGGGCGACCACCCCGAGATGGGGCTCGAGTGTCGTAAAAGGATAGTCTGCGATCTTCGGCCGCGCGGCTGACACCACGGAGAGGAGCGTGCTCTTCCCAGCATTGGGCTCGCCCAGGAGCCCCACGTCGGCGATCAGCTTGAGCACGAGCTCGAGCTCGCGCTCCTCCCCGGCCTCGCCGGGCTCCCATTCCCGGGGGCTTTGGTGGGTGGGCGTCGCGAACCGCGCGTTGCCGCGGCCACCCCGGCCTCCGCGCGCGACGAGGCAGGTGGCGTCCGCGTGGAGCACCTCGCCCACGCGTTCGAGTGTCCCGGCGTCGCGGATCTCGGTCCCGGCAGGCACGGGCAGATAGAGGTCTGCTCCCGATCGCCCGGTCATGTTCTTGCCCTTGCCGTGCTGGCCCCGCTCGGCCCGCCAGTGCGTGCGATAGCGATAGTCGAGGAGCGTAGCGAGGTTCGCGTTCGCGCGCACGAACACGCTCCCCCCCGTGCCACCATCCCCTCCGTCGGGCCCACCCTTGGGGACGAACTTCTCGCGCCGAAACGACGACGCGCCGGCCCCCCCCGAGCCCGCGACGACGTGCACCACCGCACGATCGATGAACACCGACTAACGCACCACCTCGACGCCCATCACAGCTTCCGACGCCGCACGTCCGCCCATTGCTCCGAGGCGCGTCGCCGATGCTCCGGCGTCAGGTCCGGGTCCACGAGCGCGAGCACCGCCTCCACATCTTCCGGTGACGCCCCCGTGTTCAAAGCGCCGCGCAGGTGCGAGTGCAGCTGCTCGGTCGTGCCGAGCACCGCGATCGCCGCCACCGTGGTAAGCTCGCGCCGCCGCAGGTCGAGGCCCGGCCGGCCGATGACCTTGCCGTACGCGTCGACCAGGACCAGGTCCTCGAGCGCCGGGTGCAGGACCCGCAGGTTGACGAGCAGTTTGTGATAGGCGCGGCCGTACACCTCGCGGCACACGGTGGGCCCGCGCTCGGCCCAGAGCTGCCAGTCCTCGTGGGCGAGCTCCTCCGCGTGGTGCCCGTCCGAGCCTCGGGGAGGCTCGACGCCCTTCGATCGCCACACGCCGAACGCCACGAGCGCGAGCGGGTACCCGACTACAAGCATGCTTTGGAGCAAGAGCTCTTCAATCCAGAGCGCCGGGACGCCCGCCGCGCGCGCCGCGGCAAACCGCGCCTCGAGCTCCGCGACCTCCCCGGCGGCGACGGCGGCGGCCACGCGCACGAGCGCCGCCGTTCCCTCATCGAGCATCGAGCGGCCCCCCTGCGCCGCCCAGACCGGCCTTCCGCTCGTTCATCAGCAGAGCCCCACGTCGCCGCATGCTCGCCGGTTCACGCCTCGATCCCTCCGCTCACCCGAAGCTCGCCCACCGTATCGCCCCTGGTGTTCTTCACCGGACGCGTGCTGAGCGACGCGGGGCGCGGCCCGAGACCAAGCCCCTCGAGCACGGCGGCGAGCGCGAGCGCAGCAGCCACCCCATGTCCATCGCCGATCTTGAGCGCGACGCCCAACCCTTCCCGCACGAGCAGCGCGCAGTACACCCCCTCCGCTCCCACCTTGGTGACTACCCGGCCGGGATACGCCCGCATCAGCTCCGTACACGGGCGTCCCTCGCCGGCGACGAGATCGGGATGCCGGAGCATCGAATCGACGACGCCGGGTGGCGGCGAGTGCGCGCGACGCCCGCCGTTCGCCTCCGCGGCCCCGAGCTTCGCGTAGGCGAGCGCCATGTGGCGCAGCGGCAGCGCAAAGCACACCACGCCGCAGCCGTCCACCCCCGTCCTGATCTCTGCGACGGGCGCGTCCGTCCAGCGACTCACCTCCGCCAGACAGCGCTGCTGCAACGCGTTCACGGTCGGATCCTCGCCGTACACGTCGTCGCCCACCGCTGCGGCCGCCATCGCGGCCCGCATCGCCTCGGTGGGCTGGGTCACGGTATCGCTGCGCAGGACGATCAT
>DATLKW010000119.1:0-5965 GCA_035538175.1 Gemmatimonadales bacterium
ATCACCGACGCGCGCTCCGCGGGCTACACCTTCCGCCCGCTCACGGAGCTCGTCCGGTGAGAGCGCGGCGCTGGCACTGGTTGTGGTGGGCGCTCGCATTCGTGGGCGTGGGTCTCGCCCTCAAGTTCCTCACGGGGTTCCCGTGGCGGGTCACGTTCGCCGCGATGCTCGGGGCCAATGGATGGCTCCTCGCCGTGGCGTTTGTCGTCAATTTGTCCTCGCTCCTCGCCAAGGGCTGGGGTTGGCACATCGTCCTCAAACCCGTGGCGCCGCACACGTGGCGTCAGGCCCAGGAAGCGAACCTCGTGGGCGCCGCGGTGAACGATCTGTCGGTGGCCGTGGCGGGCGAAGCGGCCCGCGTGCACGTGATCGCCCAGCGCGCGGGCGTCCCGCTTGGGGTGGCGGTGTCGTCGGTCGTATGGACGCGCGTGGCGGAAGCGCTGGCGCTGGCGTTGTTTCTCGTGATGGCGCCGACGCTCCTCGATCTCGAGCCGTGGTTGCGCGTGGTGCAGGTCGGCGTGGGGTTAGGGCTCGTCGTCGTGTTGCTCCTCGCCTGGGCGCGCGGGTGGTCCTGGCTCGCCGATCAGCTCCCGGCGACGCTCGGCGCGCGGCTCGCCGTGTTGCGCACGATGGGGCGGGGTGGGCGGCTCCTCGCGCCCACGCTGTTCGCCCTGTACAACTGGGCCACCCAGTGGCTCACCTACCACCTGGTGCTGCGGGCGACGCATGTGCCCGTGTCGCTCGCCGCGTCCTTCACGGCGCTGGTCGCTGCGAATCTGAGCGGGCTCTTCCGTCCCACGCCCGCGAACCTGGGCGTCACCCAGGCCGCGCTCGTGGTCGGGCTCTTGCCCTTCGGCGTCGCGCCCGAGCAGGCGGTGGCGGCGGGGCTCGTCCTCCAGGGGCTGCAGGTCCTCCCGGTGCTCTTCCTCGGCGCGATGGTGACCGGCTGGCGGCTGCTGAAGCTCGAGACGGAGCTCGCCTAGCGCCGCTCGTCCTCAGGCGACGGAGCCGCCCTCGCGCTTGAGCTGGGCGTAGCCCATCCCCCGCAAGATGGCGATCCGCTTCGCCATCGGGGGGTGGGTCGCGAGGGCGTCGGCGAACAGCCCTTCGTGGGCGGTGAGGCGGCGGCCCAGCGGGTCGGCGATGCAGAGGTGGGCCGCGCCCCGCTTGATGTGCGTGGCCGGCGTGTCGGCCCCCTCGATCTTCTGGAGGGCGCTCGCGAGCGCGAGCGGATTGCGCGTGAACTGCGCGCTCATCGCGTCAGCCAGGTACTCGCGCCTGCGGCTCACGGCGAGCACGAGGAACTGCGTGATGATCGGGGCGAGCACCCAGGAGACGATCCAGACCACCAGCAGGACGACGAGCAGGAGACCCGGCTTCTTCTCGCCCCGCCCGCCCCCGCCCCCGCCCCCGCCGCCCCCCCCACCATCGCCACCCCCGCTGCCCCGGACGCCCCAGAGGAACCGGGACGCGCCGTCGTGCATCAGGGCGACCGCTCCCACGAGCGCGGCGAGCGTGGTCATCAACCGGACGTCGAGATTCCTCACATGCCCGAGTTCGTGGGCGATGACGCCCTGGAGCTCGTCGCGGTTGCAGAGATCCAAGAGCCCCTGGGTGACGGCCACGTGGGCGTGCGCGGGGCCGGTGCCGGTGGCGAAGGCGTTTGGGTCGGCGTCGTCCACGATCCAGATGCGGGGGCGCGGCACGCCGGACGCGATCGCCATCTCCTCGACCACGTCGACCAGCTGCCGTTCCTTGGGATCCGTGGGGTCCTGCACCTCGCGCGCGCCCGTAGACCACAGGACCTTGTCCGGCCCCGTCGCGTAGGCGTACCACGCCGCGAGGACGCCGATGACGGTGAGCGCGATGCCCAGCCAGGGAAAGGTGTGGTGGTAGGCGGTGCGCGGCGCCCCTTGGGTGGACAGGTAGTAGATGTAGTCCCCGCCAAACCCGAGCCAGGCGAAGAACAGGACGAAGGCCACCATGAGCAGGGTGGTGCGGCGGCGGTTCGCTTGCTGCTGCTGAAACAGGTTGAGCGAGGTGTCGTCGCTCACGTCTTTGGCTTCATCGACAGGTCGACTTGCGGGACAGCCTTGTCGGCCTGGTCCTCAATCTCCCACAGGTCCGCGGGTTGGGCCCGGGCGAAGCCCGCGACGACGCTCGTCGGAAACTGCTGCTGTTTCGTGTTGTACTCGGTCGCCGTGTCGTTGTAGAGCTGCCGGGCGAACGCCACCTTGTTCTCCGTGGACGTCAGCTCTTCTTGGAGCTGGCCGATGTTCCCGGTGGCCTTGAGCTGGGGATACTGCTCCACCACCACCAGCAGGCGTTGCAGAGCCGAGGAGAGGGCGTTCTCGGCCCGGCTGATGTCTTTGATCCCCTCGGGCCCCGTCGGGTTGACCTTGACCGCCTGGTTGCGGGCCTGGATCACCGCCTCGAGTGTCGATCGCTCGAAGTCCATCGCGCCCTTCACGGCGTTGACGAGGTTGGGGATGAGGTCGTGGCGGCGCTTCAGCTGGACGTCGATCTGTTTGAACGCGTTGAGCGTCTGGTTCTTGAGCGCGATCAGGCCGTTGTAGGCGACGACGAACCACCCCACGACGATCACCACGATGGCCAGCAAGACGAAGGAACCCATGTGTCGCTCCGGTGGCGGTGAGTCGACCTACGCGGTCTCCGAGGGGAGGAGTTTCGCGAGCGCTTGGCGAACGGCCTCGGCGACTGCCGGGTCGTCCGGCCCGAGCCGCGCAAGCGGATGCGCGGTCTCGACGTGCAGCTCCACGCCGCGCCCGATTGGAATGCGGCGCCAGGAGCTCGGGCTCTCCGGGTCGCGGGTCGCATCGCGCTCGAGCCAGGCGGTCAGTGCGCGGCCCGATTTGCCGCGCGGCGGCGCGCCACGGCTCTTCAGGGCGAGCCGATCGGGCGCCGGCAGCGACTTGCCGAGCGCCTGCGCGGCCCGGCGCTCCAGGACGTCCCCCGTCTGGTCTTGCATGTCCTTGGTGATCGCCGCCAACGTCGCGCCCTCCATCTGGCGCAGCTTGATCCATAACAGCTGGAGGAAATGGCGGTAGGAGTACGTCGCCGCCGTGCCGCGCCCCTCGGGAGGGCTCACGAGCCCTTTCGTCACGTAGAAGCGGATCGCGCGTTCGCTCGGCTGCGCCCGGGCGGCCGCGTTGATCGGCGTGATCGCCGACGCGTCGAGGACCCCGCCGACGAGCGCGGCGAGATCATGGAGATTCCAAGGCGCGAGGTTGCGATACTCCCGCAGGACGTGGACCGGCTCGTGCTGCGAGACGCTGGTCACGCTTCGGCCTCCCCCCGCCCCGGTCCCTCGTCGCGCGCGCGCTCGCAGACGGCGGCCACCCAGTCGGTGACTTCGCCGATGTTGAACGGCTTGTGGATCACCGTGCAGCGGTGCTCCCGGAGCCAGGCGCGCACGTCGTCGGCTTCCGCGTCGCCGGTCATGATCGCGATACGGCCCTGAAGCGCCGGCCAGCGGTGCACGATGGCCAGATAGAGCGCGAGCCCCGACATGGTCGGCAGATGAAGATCGAGGAGCAGAGCGTCGGGCCGCTCTGAGGCGAGCAGCTCGTAGGCCGTCTCGGCGCTGCCGGCGACGAGCACACGGTGGCCCACGCGGGTGAGCGAACGCTCGAGCACGCGGCGCAGGGCGGCCTCGTCGTCGACGACCAGGATGGTCCGGCGCATGGTCGTCATGAGGCCGAGGCTCGCGCGCGGTTGGGCGTGAGGAAACGCTGCACCACCTGCGCGAGCGCCTCGTCGGGGCTCAACGAGAGGCGCATCTCCCCGGCCGTCAACCCGAGATACGCCCGCGCGTGGATTTGCAGGGTCTTGGTCTGCGCGTACCCGAGTCGCTTCGCCACGTCTTCGATCGTGAAGCCGGGGTCCTGCAGCAGGCGGTGCGCGTACAGGACCCGCGCCGCCGACAGGAAATGCCGCGGCGAGGGCAACCCCACCCGCGTGAACCAGCGCTCACACGTGCGCCGGTCGACCCGCGCCCGTACCGCGACCTGTCCTACCGTCTGCACTTCTCCCGGCGAGCGCAGCGCCTCTTCGAGCACCCAGCGGAGCTCGCTCGGGAGCGGGGCCAAGGCGCCCGCCAACTGGTCGAGGAGTTGGCGGGACGAGGAGCGCGCCTCCTCCTGGCCGAGCACCTCTCGCAGCCGGCTCGCGTGATCGTTGTAGTTCGCGAAGATGACGTTCTGGATCCCCCGCTGCCCGAGGGCGAGGAGCACGCCCGCCGTGTGCGGCGTGAGGGTCGTGTAGAGGATCAAGGGAAGGGACGGAAACAGCACCCGTAGCCGCTCGATCTCCTGCGAGCGCGCCTCGCCGGAGAGCAGCGGGTCGACGACGGCCAGCTCGACCGGACGCCCGCGAATGGCCCCGAGCACCGCGTCCCACGTCGCCGCCGGCACGAGGCTGAACCGGGCCGCGGCACCGCGGCGCAGCTTGTGGAACTGGACGTCTGGGACGGCGGCCAACACGAGCATAAATCCCCAACCCCCAATATCGCAAAATCGCCTTACGATGCCGCAAAACCACCCGAACAATAGGACGCCACCGCGCGGAGGTCGGGGTGGTCGCTGCGGCCACCCCACCACCCGTCTGCAGAGCTCACAGGTCCCGAATTCGCGCCCTCTTCGTGGTGCTCGTCGTTGCGTTCGCCCTCTCGACCGTGGCGTGCGCCGACGCGGTCTGCCCGCGCCACGGCTGCGATAACGTCACCAGCAACACCTGCCACTAGTCGCACCAGCTGGAACAGCTCTACTCGGTGAGCTGCGCGAGCGACGCCGACACCTCGCGCAGCTCGGTGGTCTCCACCACCACGCTCGCCACAGGGTGCTGCGCCTCGCGCTCGCACCTCTGCTCGCAGGCCCCCAACCCCTGGAGGATCCGATCGATCCGGAACTCGAATTCGTGCAGCCCGGCCGCCGCCGCGATCTCCAAGGCCTGCTTCAAGAGCGTCGCCGCGCGACGGAAGTTGCCGAACCGTGCCTGCCCGATCCCCTGCTTGAGATAGAAGTCCGCCCGAATGTTGGGTGGCATGTCGGCTTCGAGGGCTTCGGTCCGCTCGCGCCATCGCGCGAACCCCACATGGTCGCGTCGATACGAAGCGCAATGCATGAGCTCCAGCAACGCGTTGCTCAAGGTCTCCGTGCTCGGCCGGCGGCGGGTGATTTCCAGCAGCGCGCGTTCCGCCCCGACGGCGTCGCCCAAGGCAAGGAGCATGACGCCGACGTCGCAAAGGGCGCGCAGCCGCGAATCCTCTTCCTCGTAGAGCTCGAACGCCCGCCACGCGTGCGGAATCGCCTCGGCGGACTGCCCCACCATGCATAGCACCACGGCAACACCGTGCTCGGCGCGCGCCTCTGCGTCCCGCTCCCCGGCCGCACGGGCGTCCAGGAGAATGCCTTGGAGTCGGCGCTCCGCCGCTGGCAGGTTGCCGCGGCCGACGAGAGCGTTCGCGAGACCGATCCGGCTGAGGAGCGCCGAGTAGCGATCCCCCGCGGCGGTCGCCAGCTCGCCGGCTTCGCTGTACGCCGCCTCCGCCTCGTCGTAGCGGTTGAGCTTGCGGTGCACCCGCGCGTAGCGGAGCCGGGCCACCACCCCGTCTTTGACGGAGAGACGTGTGGCCACCACCACGAAGAGCGTCGTCAGCACGTCCACGGCCTCCTCGAGCCGCAACCCGTCCTCGAGGAAAGTCGCGTAGGCAAACAGCGCCGGGGTGACCAGCGCTACGTCGGCCAGCCGTTGCGCGTCCGCCGCCCTTTTGGCGATGGCATGCAGGTGCGCGCCTTCGGTCGCGGCGTTGCCGAGCTCCCCGCAGAACCGATCGGTGGCGAGCCATTGGTAGCGGAATGCATCGGCCGACACGGGCTCATGATCCGGGGCGAGTAGATCGACGAGCCGCAACGCGAGGAAAGCCCCCTGTCCGAGACGGGCCTCG
>DATLKW010000120.1:0-6295 GCA_035538175.1 Gemmatimonadales bacterium
TTGGAGCGCCCCGCGCAGGGCGGTGCTGTCGGCCGCCGTGGGGGCGCCCGTGCCGTGGCGGGCCCGCACGACGCTGTCGAGCATGGGATTGATAAAGTTCGGCCCGACCACGTACTCCATACCGTTGATGGTCGCGGTGTATCCGCCCTTGGCGCGTGCCGCGGCTGCGGCCTTGGCCGCCTTGGCGATGTCTTGGGGCGCCTCGGAGTGCACGGGCGGGGCGGTGAGGGAGTCGAAGATGCGGGGCGAACTGACGATCGCCGCCTGTGTGGGCGCCGCGAGCGGCACCTTGATGACTTCGATGCGGAACAGCGCGCTACTGGGGTTGGAGTCGGGGGGCGCGGACACGCAGCCCGTCAGTTCGGTCGGCGAGCGCACCGGCGCGGAGCCCGAGATGTAGACGTAGACGTTCGCCGTGTCGTTCGGATCGATCACCACCGTGTGAGTGTGCGAACCACGGCAGGTCTGGACGTTGCCGATGTACTTGGGGTGCGCGATGTCGCTGATGTCGAAGACGCGGATCCCGCGCAGCCGATCGGCGCTCACCGAGTCGTGCACGCCCTGGGTGCCGCAGTCGAGCCGGCCGCCCATTCCCTCACCCGAGACGAAGAGCAACGATTTGTAGACGGACACGTCGCTCTGGGACGCCGGGCAGAGGTAGCCGACCGTGAGCGTCGGGGCGTTCGAGTTCGAGATGTCCCACACCTGAAAGCCGTTGTAATTCCCTTGAATCACGTAGTTCCGATAGAACGCCAGGTCGGAGTTCGTGACCCCGGCGAATTTCTCGGACGACGGCGTGTTCGAGACCAGCCGGAGATTCCAGAACGCCTGGCCCGCGTTGGTGACGCCGGCGCGCAACCCCACCCGGGGGTCGGGCTTCGGGGGCACGGTTGACATGTTCACGCCGCCCGACGAGGCGCATGCGGCGAGCGACAGGCCGACGAGGGCGTGGGAGAGGACGTGGAGCCGGCGGCGGACGTGGGGCGGTTGGTTCATAGTGGATTCCGGTGAAGGGTCTGAGAACAAGAGCATGCAGGAACGAGCCGCGAGACCACGAGCTCTAGTTGGTCCTTTCGAACAGGAGGTCGGCGAGCATGCGCTGCATGCGCTCGATCTCCGTCGTCTGATCGGCGAAGACATTCGCGGCAAAGCGGAACACCGTCTCTTCCTCGCCGGCCGCGCGCGCGGCGAAGAGCTGGTTGACCATGGTGATGGCGCCCTGGTGATGTTGGATCATGTAGCGCAGGAACACCCGATCGAAGTCGCGGCCGCGGGCGCGCTCTAGCTCCCCGAGTTGCTCCGCCGTCAGCATCCCCGGCATGAGCATGGACGGATCCATCCCCGGCATCATCATGTGCGACGGGTCGACCTCGGGTACGGCTTCGTGGTGGCCGGTGAGCCAGCGCCGCATCAGCACGATTTCATCCCGCTGCCCCACCACGATCCGCTCACACAGGCTGCGCAGCGAGGCGCTCGCCCCGTGGGTGGGTGCCCAGCCGGCCATCAGCACGGCCTGCGCGTGGTGCAGGATCATGCCGGACATGAAGTGCACGTCGGCAGCGGTGTACGGCGCGCCACCCGTGTCGACCGGCGGGCGGGCGCGCGCTGCGGTCAAGGCAGGCGGGGGTGCCGCGAGAGTCGGGGATGTGGCCGCCGGCATCGGGGCGACGATGCAGATGGCGGCCACGAAGGTCCCCGAGGCGAGCAGGGTACGCGGCATCAGGGGCTCTCGATTCATGGGGTGTGCTCGTCCGCTCGGCGCTCTTCGCATGCTGGGATACTACAGCCTGCGGGAACGGTTGCACGGTCGTTGACAGAGACCGGACATCGATCCCCCGCCGCGGCCGGCTCACCGCGCGCGGGCGCGTCGGGGTAGGGAACTCGTTCCTCGCCCGCGAGAACGTACGGGGCGGTCCAGGGGTGCACAACCCCGTGTCGCGGGCGGCCCCGGGCCGGGGGGATGCGTCGGCGCCCGGGCGGATGCGGAGGGCACCCGGGCGGGCTGCCAGGGGGAAGGTGTGGTCAGTAGGTTGACATCAATATTTACATCAATATAATATAACTTTATGCCCGTGACCTCGCCCCTTGCCCTTCGCTCCGACGCTGGGTCGCGGGCCCGCGCGCGCTCCCGGGGGCGCAGCGGCAGCGGCAGCGCGGCGCGGGGCGCTGACACGGCCGAGATCGTGCAGGGCCTGCGCCGCATCGTGAAGGCGCTGCACACCTACTCGCAGGATGTCCGTACCGCCTACGGCCTGACGGGTCCGCAGTTGTGGGCGCTCAAGACGCTGCGGGGGCGGGGGCGGATGCCGATGGGTCGGCTGGCCGCGTCGCTCGTGGTCGATCAAAGCAGCATCTCGATCCTCGTGTCCCGCCTCGAGCGGCGCGGCCTCGTGCGCCGGATCCGCGGGCGGCCCGACCGCCGCATCGTCGAGCTCGAGCTCACGAAGCGCGGGGAGGCGCTGGCCGCCGAGGCGCCCGCCCCTGCGCAGGGCCGGCTGCTGCACGCGCTCCAAACGATGCCCGCGACGGAAGTGCGCCGGATCCGCCGCTCGGTCGAGCGACTGGTCGAGGCGATGGAGGCCACCGATGTGAAGGCGCGGTTCTTCTTCTCTGAGGAGTGACCCCGGTTCTCTCCAGGCGGATGGTCAGGCCGATCCGCCGACGGCGATCCTAGTGCGGCCTGTACGAGACGTTAAGGAGGAGATCATGCGTACCACCCTGTTGACCGTCGCCGCGGGTGTGGCGTTCGCGGCGGCCGCTTGCCACCACGGCGCAGCGCCCGAGACGACGCTCACGCCGAGCGTCGATTCCAGCGCGCTGGCGGAACGCGCGCGGCAGGACTCGCTGGCTCGCGCCGCGGCCGATGCGCGGGCGCGGGAGGCGGCCCGACTCGCGGCCCAGCGGCGCGCCGATTCACTCGCCGCCCTCGGGCGCGCTTCAGAGGAGGCCAAGGCCGCGCTTGCCTCCCTGATTCATTTCGACTTCGACAAGTCGGCCATTCGGGCCGGAGACGCCGAAGTCCTCGACCAGAAGCTGCCGATCCTGCGCGCCAACCCAGCGGTGCGGATTCGGATTGCCGGCAACTGCGACGAGCGCGGTTCGGACGAGTACAACTTGGCGCTCGGCAACCGCCGGGCGATTCAGGCGAAGCAATACCTCGTGAATCACGGCGTCGACGCGAGCCGCATCGAGACGGTCTCGTACGGGAAGGAGCGGCCGCTCGACCCCAACCACACCGAGACGGCCTGGGCAAAGAATCGGAACGACGAGTTCGAGGTCGTCACGACGGGCATCGTGCTGCGGGAGCCCTAGGACGGCGTGGCCGCGTCGCGATCACCGGCGGGCGTTCGTCGATGGTGAAGCCGGTCTCGGCACTCGACCGGGGGCTCGGCGACTTCACGGCGGACGCCCGGGTGCTCACCCTCACCGCCCTGGCCGCGCTGGTCGGTGCGGCGAGCGCCGTCGTGGCGTTCTTGCTCTTGCGCCTGATCGGGCTCTTCACCCACCTGGCGTACGAGCACACCCTGGGCACGAGTCTCGCGTCCCCGGCCCACTACCACCCCGGTCTCGGTGCCGTGCTCATCCCGATCGTCGGGGGCTTGGTGGTCGGGCTGATGGCGCGCTACGGGTCCCAGGCGATTCGCGGTCACGGCATCCCGGAGGCGCTCGAGGCGATCCTGATCGGCCGGAGCCGGATGTCGGCGCGGGTGGCGGTGCTCAAGCCGCTCTCCTCCGCCGTGTCGATCGGGACCGGGGGGCCCTTCGGCGCAGAGGGTCCGATCATCATGACCGGGGGAGCGTGCGGCTCGCTCTTCGCGCAGGCCTTCGATCTCTCGGCCGCCGAGCGCAAGACGCTGCTCGTGGCCGGGGCCGCGGGCGGGATGTCCGCCGTGTTCGCGACGCCCGTGGCGGCCGTGCTCTTGGCGGTCGAGCTGCTGCTCTTCGAATGGAAGCCCCGCAGTTTCATTCCCGTGGCGTGCGCCGCGGCGGTGGCGAGCGGGCTGCGCGTGCCCTTGCTCGGTGCGGGACCGATTTTCCCGGTCCTGCCTCACGCCGCGCTGCCGCTCGGGGCGCTCGGGGCGGCGCTCGGGCTCGGCCTCGCCGCGGGGTTCGGCTCGGGTCTCCTCACGCGCCTCGTGTACGCCTGCGAGGATCTGTTCGGCAAGCTGCCGCTTCACTGGATGTGGTGGCCGACGATCGGCGGGGCGGTGGTGGGATTGGGAGGGCTCCTGTATCCGCGCGCCCTGGGTGTCGGCTACGACACCATCGCCGATTTACTCAGCGGGCGGCTCGTAGGCGCAGCGCTGCTCGGCCTCCTCGTGACGAAAGCCGTGATCTGGGCCGTAGCGTTGGGCTCGGGGACCTCGGGTGGGGTGCTCGCGCCGCTCCTCATCATGGGCGGCGCGCTCGGGGCGCTCGAGGCGCGGTGGGTGCCCGGCGACTCGGCGCTCTGGGCCGCCGTGAGCATGGGGGCGATGATGGGCGGGACGATGCGCTCGCCGTTTACGGCCATCGTGTTCATGCTGGAGCTCACGCACGACGTGGCCGTACTCCCGAGTCTGCTCGTCGCCTGTGTGGCGGCGGATGCGGTGACGGTACTTCTCATGAAGCGCTCGATCCTTACCGAGAAGGTCGCGCGCCGGGGCCACCACGTGATGCGCGAGTACACCGTGAGCTCCCTCCACCAGCTCCGGGTGGCGGAGGTGATGGAACGGAACGTGCCGGTCGTGCCCGCGAGTCTGCCGGTCGACACGCTCTGCCTGCAGCTCGCCCGGTTCGACCCCGTGCTGGCGCGCCACACCGCGTGGCCGCTCGTGGACGATGCCGGCCGCTTGGTTGGCATCATCACGCGCGGGGACCTCGTGCGGGCGCTTGAAGAGCCGGACTCCGACGGGCGCAGCGTCCTCGACGCGGGCACGGCGAAGCTCATCGTGACGTACGAGGACGAGCTGCTCGAGCCGGCGGCGCAGAAGATGGTGGAGCATGACATCGGGCGCCTCCCCGTGGTGAGTCGCGACGACCCGGGCCGGCTCGTTGGCTACCTCGGCCGAACCGGGGTCATGGTGGCCTCGCTGCAGGGGGCGATGGACGACCGCCACCGGGAGGAAGGCTGGCTCACTGGGCGCGTGCGCGCCCTGCGCGAGCGCGTCAAGTGGCCGGTGGCGCGGTCCCGCGAGCGGTGACGGCGCCGGCCAGCGCCGCTGCGCGTGTGACACGCCAGCAGCCCTTTATTCTCTCCGGGTACCGGGGCGCGCCGACCGAGGGCGCTGTCACGATCCAGGTGTTCGATCGCGCCGCGCGGTGGCGGCGGGCGCTCGCGGGACTTGGGAAGTGGGTGGGCGTGGCGCTGTTGGCGGTCTTCGTGCCGGTTGCCCACTTCGTGCTCGTGCCGTCGTTCGCGCTGTATGGCGTATGGGAGTTCGCGCAGCGGCTGGGCACGGCGGAGCTCGCGGCCGCCGGGCGCGGCACGTGCCCGGATTGTGGCCGGGAACAGCCCCTCGACCTTGCCCAGCGCTGGTACGCGCCCCAACCCGTCTCCTGCCGCTACTGCCACCGCGGCCTCCGCCTTTCGATCCCAACTTGACGGGCTCGGAGCGGACCGCCACAGTGCCGGTGGCGAGCACGGTGTATTGGGAAGAGGCGTAGCGCTCGCGCGGGCGTCGCGGGAGGCCCCCGGGCGGACCCGGGGTGGGCCGCTGAGCCCCCTGAGACCTTTGATGCCTTGCGCCCTTGCCCACCTCCCTTTGGCGCGAAAGCTTACCGGCCTCTCATGGGCGACACTGCGACGCGCCCCGGCGCGCTCAGGCGGCAGCTCGGCTTGGGCGCGGTTACGGCCCTCGTCATCGGCGAGGTCGTGGGCGTCGGGATCTTCCTCACCCCCGCGAGCATGGCCCGGTCCCTCGGCTCTCCCTTCTGGCTGTTCGTGGTATGGCTCGTGATGGGGACGATGGCGCTGAGCGGGGCGTTGTGCTACGGCGAGCTGGCGGCGCGGTTCCCTGAGGCGGGCGGCGGGTACGTGTACCTCCGCCGCACGTACGGACCCGCCGTCGCGTTCCTCTATGGCTGGAAGTGTCTGTTGGTGATGGACCCGGGCATCACGGCCGCGCTCGCCGCGGGGCTTGCGAGTTATCTGGGCTATATGACGTCGCTCTCCGGCGCGGAGCTCAAGTTGGCGGCGGTCGGAGTGATCCTCGCACTCGCGGCGGTCAGCATCGCCGGAGTGCGGCTCGGGGCGTGGGTGATGCAGTGGCTCACGGCGTTCAAGCTCGGTGCCCTCGGTCTCATCGCCGTGCTG
>DATLKW010000121.1:0-13950 GCA_035538175.1 Gemmatimonadales bacterium
CACCACACCCAGCCGGAGCGAACGCCCGAGCTTCTGGCGGCGCGCCACCTCCGCCACCGCCTCCGCACAGGCGCGAGGATTCACCCCGCCGGCGTTGGCCACGACCTTGATCCCCCGCTCGGCCAGAATCGGCAACAACCGCTCGAGCATCGGGATGAAGTCGGTCGCGTAGCCGAGCGACGCGTCCCGCGAGCGCTGCTTCTGGAGGATGGACATGGTGACCTCGGCGAGATAGTCCATCATCAGATAATCGATCGGACCGCCGGTCACCTGGCGGTACGGCGCCTCGAGCCAGTCGCCCCAGAATCCCTGACCCGCGGCGACGCGAACCGTGCCCGGAGGTGGCGTCACGGTTCGAGCGTCACCCGCCGCACCGCGTCCACCGCCTCCCCGCCCGCGGGATGCACCCGCACCTCGACAAACGGCGCGAACCCCCCAGCCAGGGCGGCATCCGAAGCCCGCGGGAGCCCGACGCTCGCCCGCCCACCCGCGACCACGCGCACGTCGCTCCCGTCCCCGAGCGCGCGCCGATCGGCCGCGAAGAACCGCACCCGCAGCGTGGCCCGCCACGGGCGCCCACCGTCGGCCCGCGCGAACGCCGGAAACAACTCCACGATCAGCGGATGACCCCGCAGCGCCCGCGGGACGTCGACCGTATGCCGCCCGAACGCGTAGTTGAGCGCTCCCTGCCCCACCTGCTGGCCGGTCGAGTCGAAATCCGTCACCCCGAAATCGGTAAACTCATTCCACTCCTCGCGCGGCATCTCCACTTCAACGCTCACCTGGACGGCCCAGGCGGGAACCCGCACCGTGACGCTCTCCGCCGGCACGCCGCGGCCCGCGACGTCCACCACCCGCGCGGCGCCCCATAGCCTCCACGTCACCCGCCCCGCGGCCGTCTCGGGCCCCGCCGTGGAGAGCTCGAGGGCCCGACCCGCCCCCGCCGTGCCGCCCGAGACGGCGACGCTCCAGGGAGCCAGCGCCGCCCGGACCGTCGCCGTCACCCCGGCCGTGGGCGGCGCCACGACATCGAGCTCATACACCCCGGGCACGACGTCGTCCGCGGACACGACGAAGCGCCCCGTGCCCGGCTCCCGGCCGCCGAGCGACACCACGGAATCGTGCCCCACGCCCCGGAAGGGTGCGCCGTTCGGCTCGAACAGATACGCCGTCGCGGTTTGGGTCCCGGAATCGACGAGCGTGACCGTCGCCGCGAGCGTCGTGCCGGGGGCCGGCGCATCGAGGAAGTAGCGCTGCACGCGGCCCGGCCCGATCGTGCGACGCTCGTCATCGAGCGGTTTCCCCAGGAGCTCGTAGGGGACCACGACCGTGTTGGGAAGGGTGAAGAGGGGCCCCGCCGCGCTGTCGCTCGGGTTCTTGGCCGTCACGGTCCCGATGTATACCCCCGGCGCGGCGAAGCTCGCGCCCTGATAGACGACCGGGACATCGGTCTCGCGCACCCCCGCGGTCACGAGCTCGGGCACGGAGAGCCACGGCACGCTCGCATGGAGCCGGAACTGCGCCGCTCGCAACCCGCCCACGTGCCGCACCTTGAACACGGTCAGCGTGTCCCCCGGGCCGGCGAGCCCGTGGCGCCGGAACGCCGCCGAAGCGCCCGCGCCGGGCGCCCGCACCACGTAGGCCGAACCCTGGTGCTCCGCCCGCAACCACCGGTACGCCCCCTCGAGCCGCGGCTCGCCGGCTCCTTGATCGAGCACGCTCTCGCCCCGAAACGGCACCGCGCTCGCCTTGAGCGCCTGCACCACATCCGCCCCGCTCACCTTGCGCCCCTCCTGCACCATCGCCGACAAGAGACACGCCGCGAGCCCCGCGGCATGGGGCGCCGCCATGCTCGTGCCACCCTTGATCTCGTCCCCGGTGTTCCAGCGTGGCACCGTCGAGAACGCCACGCCGGGGGTCACGAGATCGGGCTTCGCCACTTCCGCCCCGCGCGAGCTCCACCAGCCCAGCACGTCTGGCGTCGGCAAGGCGCCGGGCCCGGGGGGGCGCGCGAACACGCCGGGATAGGCGGCGCCCACCGAGAGCGCCAGATCCGCCGAGCCCGGAAACCCCACCGTCGAGAGGCCCGGCCCGTCGTTCCCCGCGCTGATCGTGAAGACGACCTCGGGATGCGCTACCAAGAACGCGTTCACGATCGAGTCGATGACCGCGTGCCCTTCGAACTCGTTGCCGACGCCGAAGCTCATGTTCACGACGAGCGGGAGATTGCGCTGCTCGGCATACCGCGCGGCGTAGACCAGGGCGCGCTGCATGCTGCCCGTGACCGAGATCCCGCCGCGCGCGGAGTTCGCGATCTTCACGCCCAAGAGCTCCGCCCCCGGGGCGACGCCGTCGAACCCCGGCACCCCGAACAGCGTGTGGCCGGCCGCGATCCCCGCGACGTGCGTTCCGTGCCCGCCCGTGTCGAAGTAGACGTCGAGCACGGGGGCACCGTTCACCTCGGCGAAGTTGGCGGCCAGCGTGACGGGCTGTGACCCGAGCGCGATCGTCTCGCGGCCCTCGCGATAATCGTGCAGCGGCATCTCGTCCTCGAACGAGCCGTTCAAATTCGAGTCGATGAACGCCACCCAACCGTCCGTCGCCTTGACCACGATCACGGGAAACACATCGCTGTTGTTGCCGTCGCCGTTCAGGTCCGAAGCGGGCGGCTTGCCGAGCGGGAGCTCGCGCAACTCCCCCGCGTACCAGGTGGTCGCCGTCGTCAGCCGCCCGATTCGGGCCGCCCCCGCGAGCGGGTGGCCCCCGACCGCGACTGTGCCGTCACCGGCCGGCGTGACGGGCGTGAGCGCCACCCGCCCCTCGGCGGAAAAGTCGCGCACGTCGACGACCTTCGGGGCGCCGGTACTCGTCGTAATCAGCCCGGGCACGCCGGGATCGACCCCGGTATCGAGGATCGCGATCAACACCCCACGCCCGTCGTACGTCGGGTGCGTGGCCCGAAACTGATCGACGCCGGTACCCCGGAGCGGCATAAGCCCCGTGACGAAGGCCACGGGGGGTGGCAACGCGGGCTCGTGACGCGTCGCGGCACTCGCGTCGGCCGATGCCGCCGGAACCGGCGATGGACCCTCCCCCGGCCCCACCGACGGGGAGGGTGATGACGCGGGGGCGGGCGCGGGGGCCGGGCCGGGTGCCGCCGGTCGGGAGGCGCTGCCGCATCCCACCACCAGGGCGGCCAGGGCAACAAGCGAGGATTCGCGGATCATGAGGCGCTCGGAAGAATGAAGGCCCCGAGGTGGGGGCCAGAGAATTCGGTGCTCGCCTCGAGCAGAAAGGCGAGGGTCGCGGGAGTCTCTTCAGGCAGGACGATGGCATCTACGTAGCCGCGGGCACCGGCGAAGCGGGCGTCGAGCTGCCGCTCGTACTCGGCGCGCATCGCGTCCACCGCGGCCGCGTTCTCGGGCTTCACCGTCCCGTCGCCGAACACGGCCTGTACCGCGGACTCTCCCTCCATGACGCCCATCCGTCCGGTCGGCCACGAGACGATGAAGTCGGGATCGAAGCCCTGGCCCGCCATCGCATAATAGCCCGCCCCGGACGCGTGGTTCAGCGTGAGCACGAGCTTCGGCACCGTGGCCGTCGCCATCGCTTCCACGAAGTGCGCCCCGGCGCGGATGATCCCGGAATGCTCGGCGTCGGTCCCCACCATGAACCCGGACACGTCCTGCACGAACACCAGGGGGATCCGCTCCCGGTCCGCATTCGCGACGAAATACGCCACCTTCTCCGCGCTCTCCGTGTAAATGATGCCCCCGATGCGCGGGGCCTCCCCGGCCTTGCCCTTGACGACCCCGCGCGAGTTCGCGATGAGGGCCACGGGCCGCCCCCCGATCGCCGCGTGCCCGCAGATCATCTCGGGCGCCACGTCGGGTTGAAACTCGTCCAGCCCGCCGGCGTCGAGGAAACACTCGAGGACGGCGCGCATGTCGTAGCTCATGCGATGATCCGCCGGGAGCAGCTCGTACAGCTCCTTCGGCGCGCGCTTCGGCTTCCCGCCGGGGACGGGGGCGCGCACCGGTCGGGGCAGCCGGGTCACGTACTCGCGGATGTGCTGGAGACAGTCCTGGTCGTCGCGCGCCCGATAGTGGGCGACGGCGCTCACGCTCGTGTGGGTGCGCGCTCCCCCCAAGGCCTCCGCCTCCACGACCTGCCCCGTCGCGCCCTTGACCAGGTTCGGACCGCCCAAGCCCATGAACGACGTGCCCTCGACCATGAAGATGACGTCCGAGAGCGCCGGCAGATACGCGCCGCCCGCGATGCAGGGCCCCATCACGGCCGCGATCTGTGGCACCCGGAGATAGTGGCGCATGATCGAGTTGTAGTAGAAGATGCGCGCCGCCCCGTACTGCCCCGGAAACACGCCGCCCTGGTAGGGTAGGTTCACGCCCGCCGAGTCGACGAGGTAGAGGATCGGGATCCGCTGGCGCATCGCGATCTCCTGGGCGCGCAGGATCTTCTTGATGGTCTCCGGCCACCACGAGCCCGCCTTCACGGTCGCGTCGTTCGCCACCACGACCACCGGGCGCCCCGCGATCCGGCCCACCCCCGTCACCACCCCCGCCGCCGGTGCCTGGCCGTCGTACTGATCGGCGGCCACGAGCAGCCCGACCTCGAACCAGTCCGACCCCTGATCGAGCAGCGCCGCCACGCGCTCGCGCGCGGTGAGTTTGCCCTGCTCGTGCTGACGCCGCACCTTGTCGGGCCCACCCCCCTGCTCCAACCGGGCGGCGAGCTCGCGGTACTGCGCGGCCAGTGCTTTGAGGCGGTTCAACGGACGCTACGCCGACACATGCTCGGCCGCCCACGCGTCGATGTACTTGACGAGGTCCGACGTCGGCGTGCCCGGCCCGAACAGGCGGCCGATCCCCTGGCGGCCGAGCGTCTCCATGTCCTCCGGCGGAATGATGCCGCCCCCCGTCACGAGCACATCGTCGCGACCCGCCTCGACGAGGAGGGCCTTCACGCGCGGGAACAGGGTCAGATGGGCCCCGGACAGGATTGAGAGGCCGACCACGTCGACATCTTCCTGAATTGCGGCCTGGGCGATCATCTCCGGAGTCTGATGGAGGCCCGTGTAGATCACCTCCATCCCGGCATCGCGCAGGGCCGCGGCGACGACCTTCGCGCCCCGGTCGTGCCCGTCCAACCCGGGTTTTGCCACGAGGACCCGGATCGGGCGTTTGGGGGCCGCCATTAGCGCCGAAACCGCAACAGCGCGCCCAACCCGGCCACGGCGCGCGCGGCCGGGTCGTCGTACAGGACGTGCACCTGCGCGCGCTGGCGCAGCGCCTCCTCCACCGCTTCGTCGATGCGCGGATCGTCGTCCCGCCCGTTGGCGAGGAGCGCGCGCACCTGGCCCCGCGCGAGCGCCTTGAGAGTGGGCTCGATCCCGTTTACGGCCCACCCCGTCCCGAGGCCGTCCGTGAGGGCGGCCGCGTGGGCTCGCTCGGCCACCCGCTCCCGCTCCTCGCGCACCGCCAGCGCTGCCTCCCGCACCTCGGCGGCACTCGCCGCCTTGGGATTGAGCTTCACGACCCCGAGCAAGAGATCGCGCACGTAGCTGTGGAGGTGCGGCACGACCGCGTCCGCGTCCACGCCGATGCCCGCCACCACGAGCCCCGTGAGCGGCCGCTGCGAGCGGAGCTGACAGATGTGGTGGGCCACGCGCGCGTAGTGCCGATGCTTCTCCTCGCGGATCCGCATGTGGTGATGCCGCTCGCCGAGTCCGCCCGCGAGCACGCCCCCACGCTTCGCCTGGCGCGCGCCGTGGAACTTGCTCGACCGCGTCGCGTCGGCGAGGAGGCTCGACAACTCCTCCACCCCGAACGCGGTCACCGCAAAAAAGCGCGCCCCCGTCCGGTCGCAGGCGGCGACCAGAATCGTGCCGACCTCCTGCTCCAGCGCCACGAGCTCGCGCAACAGCGGCATCGCCTCGACCCCGAGCCGCGAGCGGTGGACCTGCGGTAGCGCGACCACCTCCCACACGCCGAGCGCGGCGCACGCGAACAGCGCGATCCCGCGCGTTCCCGGCAGCCGGCCGGGCTCGTCGACGTAGCGGCGGATCCGCTCGAGGTCCGCGGCCACGCTGTCGCGCACCGCGCGCGCGAGCCCCTGGCGCTCGAGCCCGGCCAGCGCTCCCCGCACTCGGTTCTTCATCTTGATGAGATACTTGCCCCGGGTCTTGTCGCGCGGCTCGAGCTTCAGGTAACACGACACGACCAGGTGCGGCCCCGGCTCGAGTGCGGCGAGCCGGCGCAGCACGTCCGGCACGCTGTCGGCACCGGGGACGAGCGGCAGCGCGGTCATGCCCTAAAAGAAGACGGGCTCGCGGTACGCGCCGTAGACGCGCTCCAGGGCGTGCCGGATCTCGTACAGCGTACAGGAGGCCCGGGCGCAGTCGAGCATCGGCCCGATTACGTTGCGCTCCTCGCGGGCCGCCTGGGACAGGCTCTCGAGCCGCTCGGCGACGAGCCCGGGGTCGCGGGCCGCGCGCAACCGCGCGAGCCGCCGACGCTGATGCGCTTCGGCATCCGTCGACATCTTGAGGATCTCCACGGGGTGATCGTCCTCACTCACGTAGTCGTTCACGCCGACGATCACCCGCCCCCCCGCCTCCACGTCCCGCTGAAACTCCGCCGCCGAGCGCGCGATCTGGCGCTGGAACCACCCGCTCTCGATGCCCTGCACCACCCCGCCCACCGAGCGGATCTCCGTGAACAACGCCTCCGCCTCCCGCTCGAGCGCGTCGGTGAGCGCCTCGATGTAATAGGAGCCGCCCAACGGATCGATCACTTCCGCCACCCCGGTCTCGTGCGCGATGATCTGCTGGGTGCGCAGCGCGAGCCGCACCGCGTCCTCCGTCGGCAGGGCGAGCGTCTCGTCGAGCGAGTTCGTGTGCAGCGATTGTGTCCCGCCGAGCACGGCCGCCAACGCCTGGTAGGCCACCCGCACCACATTGTTCATCGGCTGCTGGGCGGTGAGCGTGACCCCGGCCGTCTGCGAATGGAAGCGCATCATCCAGGAGCGGGGCTCCTTCGCGCCGAAGCGCTCCCGCAACGCCCGCGCCCAGATCCGCCGTGCCGCGCGCAGCTTCGCGATCTCTTCGAAGAAGTCGTTGTGGATGTCCCAGAAGAAGGAGAGCCGCGGGGCGAACGCGTCGACCGCGAGCCCGCGGGCGATGCCGCGCTCGACGTAGGTGAACCCGTTGGCCAGCGTGAACGCGAGCTCCTGCGCCGCCGTCGCGCCCGCCTCGCGGATGTGGTAGCCCGAGATCGAAATCGTGTTCCAGAGGGGCGCGTGCGCCGCGCACCACTCGAACATGTCCACGATGACCTTGAGCGCCGGCTCCACCGGATAGACCCAGGCGTGCTGCGCCATGTACTCCTTGAGGATGTCGTTCTGCACCGTGCCACGCAGCTTCTCGCTCGCCACCCCCTGGCGCTCCGCCGCGGCCACGTAGAAGCAGAAGAGGATCGCCGCCGGCCCGTTGATCGTCATCGAGGTCGAGACCTGGTCGAGCGGGATTCCGCGGAACAGATCCTCCATGTCCTGGAGCGACGAGATTGCCACCCCGCACCGCCCCACCTCCCCCTCCGCCCGCGCGTGATCGGAGTCGTAGCCCATCAGCGTCGGGAAATCGAACGCCACCGACAGCCCCGTCTGGCCGTGCTCCAGCAGGAAGTGGTAGCGGCGGTTCGTGTCCTCGGCACTGCCGAACCCGGCGAACTGCCGCATCGTCCACAGCTTGCCGCGGTACATCGTGGGATGAATGCCGCGGGTGAAGGGATACGCCCCCGGCGCGCCCAAGCGGCGCTCCGCCTCGAAGCCCGCAAGATCCTCCGCCGTGTACACGGCCTTGCGCGCGCCGCCGCTCATCGCAGTGCCCCCGCTTTGATCTGGTCCACGATCTCCGCCGCCACATCGTACGGACTGCGACGCCCGTCGGCGACTTGGTCGAGCCGCTCGGCCAAGAGCTCCTCGGCGCGCGTCGCTTCCACCACCCAGCGCTGCACCGCGCGCTCGAGCACCGCGCGCGTGCGGGCGGCGAGCCGCTGGCGCCGCCGCTCCGCGAGCCGGCCGCTGCCGGCAAGATAGGCATGGTGCCGATCGAGAGCAGCCACGAGCTCCGCCACCCCGTCCCCCCGCGACGCGACCGTCGCGAGCACCGGCGGCTCCCACGCCTCAGGATCCCCGGAGCGCCCGGCCGCCGTCCTCCGCGCATCGCCCGCGGCCTGCGGCGCGCGCGCCGCCCCGTGATGCGGGGCGATGTGGCGGAACGCGTTGCCCCGACGAATCCCGAGCATCGCGTCCAATTCCTGGCGCAGTTTCTCGGCCCCGGGGCGGTCGCTCTTGTTCACGACGTAGACGTCCGCGATCTCCATGACTCCGGCCTTGAGCGTCTGGATGCCGTCGCCCGACTCGGGCACGAGGACGAGCACCGTGGTCTCGGCACTCCGGGCGATGTCGAGCTCCGTCTGGCCGACGCCCACGGTCTCGACGAGGATGCGCGCGAAGCCGAACGCCTCGAGCAGGTCCGTGACCTCCTCCGTCGTGGTGGCGAGGCCGCCCTTGGCCCCGCGCGTCGCCATCGACCGGATGAACACGTGCGGGTCGAGGCTCACCGACTCCATCCGGATGCGGTCGCCCAAGAGCGCGCCCCCGGTGAATGGGCTCGTGGGGTCCACCGCCACGACGCCGACCGAAAGCCCCGCGGCGCGGTAGTGCTGGATGAGCCGCTCCGTGAGCGTGCTCTTGCCGGCGCCCGGCGGGCCCGTGATCCCGATCCGCTGGGCCGCGCCGCGCCCGAGCTGCGGGTGCACGTGGGCGAGCACGCGCTCGAATCCGTCGCGTTGGTTCTCGACCAGCGTGATCGCGCGGGCCAGCGCCCCGGGCTCCCGGCGCGCGAGGCCGTCGAGAATCTGCTCGACGCTCATGCCGGACCCGCGGGCGGGGGGCCCCCCCCGGGCCGCTCCTCCACCCGGTCGAGCGGCACGGCCCGCACCGGGAGCGGCCGCACCACCACCCGCTCCACCCGCGTCGGCGTCGCCGCGAGGATGTCGAACTCGAGCCCCCGCAGCGTGAAGCGCTCGCCCGGGCGCGGGATCCGGCCCAGCGTCTGCACGAGCAGGCCGCCGACCGTCTGCGCCGCGCCCGCCCCGCCCGCCCCGCCCGCCCCGCCCGCCTCCAGCGCCACACCCACCTCCCCGAGCCGGGTGGCTGGGGCGTTCCCCTCGAGCTCGAGGAGGCGCGCTGGCGGCTGCGCCCCTCCCGGGGGCGCGTCTGGCTCGAAGATCTCTGAGACGAGATCGCGCAACAAGTCTTCAAAGGTCACAACACCCGCCGTGCCGCCGAACTCGTCCAGCACCACGGCGAGATGGCTGCGGCCGCGTTGCATCTCGAGCATCAGATCCGCCGCCCGCATCGTGCCGGGGACGAGCAGCGTCGGCCGCACGGGGAGAGCCGCGTCGGCCGCGAGCTTCAGCAGATCGAAGGCATGCGCCACCCCGACGACCTCGTCGAGCGACCCGCGGTATACGGGATAGCGGCTGTAGCCGGCCTGGATGACCACGTGGGCCGCCTCCGCGGCGAGCAACCCCTCGGGGAGCGCCACGATCGCCGTGCGCGGCGTCATCAGCTCTTTCACCGGGCGGTCGGCGAACGCGAGCACCCCCGAGACCACCGCCATCTCGTCGGCGGACGCGAGCGCTTCCGTGTCGGCGTTCGTGAGCACGGCGGCGATCGCCGTCCGCTTGGACGCTTCGCGCGTCGCCACGAACGGCGCCAGCACCCGCCCCACGCGCTCGAGGCGCGGCACCGCATGCGCCATGATCGGGGCCGCCCAGCGCCGGCCCACGACCCGGGGCACGAGATAGGCGGCCGTCACGAGGAGCGGCACGCCGAGCACCAGCGTCACGACGCCCAGTACGGTGGGCGTGGTGCGCGCGAGCAGCGCCGGGATCGCCGCCGCCGCCGCGATCGTCCCCAGCGTCGTGAGCGCGTTCGCGGTCGCCACCACACGCCCCGGGTCCTCGAGCGCGTGGGTCGCGCCCCCCGCGCCGCGCAGCTTGTAGGCCACCCAGCGCGTCAGCTCGAGCTGGCTCACGGCGGCGGCGGCCACCCCCAGCGCCGCCGAGAGCGCCGCCACCACGAGGCCCAAGAGCAGCAGGAGAATCGGAAGCGTCACCGCTGCCTCTCGACCACGACCCGGGTCACGCGCCGACGGTCCACCCGATCCACCACGACCTTGTAGCCGTCGAGCGTCAGCTCGTCCCCGGCGCGCGGGACCCGGCCCAACACCGAATACACGAGCCCGCCGACCGTCGACACGTCAGGGCGCTCCACCGAGCGGCCCAACACGTGCGACAGGTCGTCGAGCGTGACCCGCCCGTCCACCCAGTAGCGATCGCCGTCCTGGCGAATCGCCGCCGGCTCGTGCACGTCGTACTCGTCGCGAATCTCGCCGACGATCTCCTCCAGAATGTCCTCCAGCGTGATCAGCCCCGAGGTGCCGCCGAACTCGTCCACCACGATCGCGAGGTGCGCGGGCGCGCGCTGGAAATCCCGCAGCTGGCTATCGAGCGTCTTCGTCTCGGGCACGAACGCCGCCGGCCGGATCACGTCCTGCCAGCGTGCCATCAGCCCGGCCTCGCCCTCCCCAAACCCCATCGCGATCGGCACGAGGTCCTTGGCGAACAGCACGCCCACGATGTTGTCGTGGATCCCGTCATAGACGGGAAGGCGGGAATGCTCGCTCTGGCGCACCGTCTCGATCACGTCCTCAGAGGCCGCCGCGACGTCCACGGCCATCATGTCGAGCCGGGACGTCATGACTTCGTCGACGCGCGTGTCGGCGAGCGTGAACACCCCGAGCAACATGTCGCGCTGGGCGACCCCCAATTCGGGCTCGAGCGGCCGCGGCGTCGCGATGAGGCGGTGCAGCCCCTGATCGACCCAGGTGAGCAGGCGCAGCAACGGTTCGAAGGGCGCGATGGTGCGCCGGGCGAGCGGAAGCGCGGTCGCCGCGAGCTCCGGGGCGAGCCGCGCCACGCTGCGCGGCAACGCGTCCCCCATCGCGAAGACAAACCCCACCGCCACCCCCACGGCGGCCAGCGCCCCGGCCCACGGGCGGTCCCACCAGTCGACCGCGTCGGCCGCGGCCACGGCCCCGAGCACGAGCAGCGCGAGCCGCGCGACGTGTAGGGCCCGGTGCAGCGGGACCCGCCCACCCACCCGCGTGGGGGGCGCGTCGCCCAAGGTGTGGAGCGCCTCGCCCACCGCGCCCTCCTCGCCGAGCGCCAGCAGGCCCGACCAGAGCACGGCGGCCGCGGCCACTACCGCCCCCACCAGCGTCACCGCCACCCCCGCGAGCGTCACCCGTCACCCCCCACGAGCCGCCGCACGTAGCGCTCCTGGCGCCGCCACATCCCGGACCGCGTCCGCCCGGGTCCCGCCGGATGATCGTACCCGAGCACGTGCAGCGTGCCGTGCACCGCGAGCCGGATCAGCTCCTCGTCCAAGCGCGCCGCCCTGCCAGGACGGCGCCCGCCGCCGTTCGCCACCCAGCGCGCAGCCGCCGCGGGACAGATGTACACATCGCCCACCAGCCCCCCCTCGGGCTGGGGCAGCGCGAACGCCACGACGTCGGTGAGGCGCCGCCGCCCGCTGACGCGCGCGTTGAGACGCCGCATCGCCCGGGCGTCGAGCAGCGTGAGGTCGACCCGCGCCTCGGGCGCGCCCTCCCAGGCGAGCACCCGACGCGCGACCCGCTCAAGTCTTAGCCGCCGAGTGCCACGTCGCCGTAATGCCGCCACTGGCCTCCGGGTAATCGATGCGGTTGTGGTACATCCCCCCGATAATGCGCACGAATTCCTGCTTCACCTGGTCGATCTGCTGCAACGTCATCGGCGCCTCGTCGAGCTGGCCCGCATTGAGCTTGGTGCGCACGATGTGGTCGATGACCTCGTCGATCTTCTCCGGGGTCAAGTCCTCGAGCACGCGGAGCGCGGCCTCCACCGAGTCGGCGAGCATGGTGATCGCCGTCTCCGCCGAATGCGGCTTCGGGCCGGGGTAGGCGTAGTCCCCCGCGGCGCCCGACCCGCCGTCTCCGCTCTTCTTCGCGCGATCGAGAAAGTAGGTAATCTCCGTCGTGCCGTGATGCTCCGGGATGAACGCCGCCACCGCCTCGGGGAGGCGCGCCTCGCGCGCCAGCGTCAAGCCGTCCGTCACGTGCGCCTTGATGATCTGCGCCGACTGGAAGGCCTTGAGCCGGTCGTGCGGATTCACCCCGCGCGTCTGGTTCTCGACGAAATACTGGGGATTCTTGACCTTGCCGATGTCGTGGTAATAACACCCCACGCGGCCGAGCAGGCCGTTCGCGCCGATCCGGTTGCAGGCCGCCTCGACCAGGTTCGCCATCGCCACCGAGTGGGCGTAGGTCCCGGGCGCCTCGAGCGACAGCCGCCGCAACAACGGACGGCTCGGGTCGGAGAGCTCGAGCAGGGTCAAGTCCGTGGTGATGCCGGTGACGGCTTCGGCGACGGGCAAGAGGAAGAACGTGAGACCCGCCGAGAGCAGCCCGTTCGCCGCTCCCCAGACTCCCCGCAACCCGATCGCCCCCACGCTCCAGCTCCCCGTGAGGCCGAGCGCTAACGCAGCCGCCAAATACCCGATGGCGATCACGAGCACCGGGGCGTAGAAGTTGCTCCGCCGCCGCACCACCCGCACCGTCAGCGCGGCCGTCACGCCCCCCACGACGCACACGAACAAGGCCGGCACGTCGTGGAACACGGGCTGCAGCCCGATCACCACCGACACGATCATCGCCGCGATCATGGAGACCCGCCCGTTGAACAGCACGGTGAACATCATCGCCATGAAGGGGAGGACCACGAGCTCGGGGTGCGCGGGGGCGAAGCGCGCGACGAGCGCGGCCTCGACGAGCACCAGCCCGAACAGCCCGCCGATCAGCGCCACCTGCCGCTGCTCGCGATACGTCTCGCGGCGGTAGAACGCGAGCAGTACCCAGAAGATCGCGAGGATCAACGAGTCGCGGAGCACCGACCCGAGCACGCCCGCCGCCGAGTGGCTCGTGGCCGCCCCACGGCGCACGAGCTCGGCGTGCAACGCGGCGAGCTTCTCGTGCGCCTCGGTCGTCACCACCCCGGGCGGGCCGACGATGCGGTCGCCCCCCCGCACGATGTACTTGCTGGGATCCACGCTGCGGCGGAGCTCGTCGCGCCGCCGCTCCGTCTCGAGCGTGTTGGGGAGCAGCGTGGGCCGGAAGAAATGCCCGGCCAGCCGGACGTAGAGCTCGTCGCCCACGCTCGAGCCCTTGTCGGGATCGATCGCGCGAGCCTGCTTCAGATACTGCGCGTACGACAGGACTTGATCGCGCGCCACCGACTGCTCGCTCGCCCGGCGCCGCACGATGAGCTCGGGCGCCTGCTCGACCTGTAAGACCCCGGGTCCCGTCACCCCGAGCGCCAGCGTACGGTCAAACAGCCGCGCGAGCGCCGCCTCCAGGTTGTGCCGCTTCTTCCCCTTCCCCAGATACGCCGCGTCGGGAGGCGAGAGCACCACGCCCTCCTGCTTCGCCGCCCGCGTGATCGCGGCGGCGCCATCCTGATCGGCCGCCGTCTCGAGACTCGCGAACAGCGCGTGCATCGCGGCCTTCGCGCTGTCGACGGCGCGCTCCTGGAACTGGTAGATCGGCTTCACCGTCCCCGCCAGCTCCTCCGCCTCGCGCGCGAGCTCTTCGTCCGACTTGTTCACAGGGAACGTGAACGGCGCCACCACGTCCCGCTCGGCGGGCGCCCCCACGGGCAACGGCTCGACGTTCGTCGCGCTCGGAGGGAAGGCCAGATAGGTCAGGAGCGCGAGGCCCACCACCCACGCCCAGCGACTGCCGTGATAGCGGAGCTCGGCTGCGGT
>DATLKW010000122.1:0-4951 GCA_035538175.1 Gemmatimonadales bacterium
GGCAAGGCGGCGCCAGCGCCGCTCCCGCTGCGACGGCTGCCGCTTCGAGCCAAACCGCCACCCTGGCCGCCGGCGCCACTCGCGCCCGACCCCCGCTCGCCGCGACAGCCCCAAGTCCGCGCGTGGCGCTAGGGGCCGCGACCACCCCGGGTGCTCACAAGACCGCCGAGCCCGCGACGCCCCGGATGCCCGATCGCGCCGCGCCCCGTGCTCCGGCACCGCGCGCGCCGTCGCCGCCCGCGCCGCCCGCGCCGCCTCCACCCGCCGCGACACTGGGACTCGTGGTCGAACACTTGTCCGAACCTAGCACCCCCTCCACTACGGGGGCGGGGGCGGGGGCGGACAAGCGGGCGAGCGCAGGGATCGAGACCTTTGACGGCAGCCTCAATTTCGACGCGGTGGCGCACGAGGCGGCGAAAGCGGACGGGCTCGAGGTAGAGGAAGAAGTGGAGCTCACGCCGCAAGACCTCGTCGTCGAAGGCCTCGCGCCCACGCAGTTCGAAAGCATCGCCCCGTCCCCGGACACCGCCCGCGCCGCCCCCGCGAAGGCCGGGGAACATCTGGGGGCGCCAGCCCACGAAGAGCTGCTTGAGCTCTTGGCGCCGGACGCGGACAGTGGGCCGACAGTCGACCTGCCCTTGATCATGCCCGACGACGAGGAGACCGTGGCAGCGGCGCCCCCCGCTCCTCCTCCGCCCTCGCCTGCGCCGCGACGCACTGCCGCGTCCACACCACCGCGTCCCTCGCCACCCCCGCCACCGCTGCCAGCGCCTCCTCCCCCAGCTGCAGTGGCGCTGTCGGACGACGACGGCGCGGCGGATACGGAGATGCTCTCCCGCGCCGAACCCGTGGTCACCGAGACGATGGCGGAACTGTATCTGCGCCAGGGTCACGCCGACGACGCGTTGCGGGTGTACCAGGCGCTGCTTGCCCAGCGGCCCGGGGACGCGCGGCTCCAGGCGCGGGTCGCCAGGCTCACGGGCGGGGGCGGGTCGACCGCGACGGGGGCGTTGGGGGGCGGGAGCGGCGAATCCGTGGAGACGTTTCTGCGGCGCATCCTCGCGGGTCGCCCGAGACCCGAGGGCGCCGAGGCGCTGCTGGAGTCACCACGCATCGAGGACCACCCGGCGTCCCCGGAGCCCGAGGCGGAGCCGCTCGGCTCGGCACTGGATGGAGCGTTCGGCATCGCGCCGATGGAAGCGGAGCCCCGACCCGATGTCGAGGCTCCGGGCGAAGCCACGCGCCCGGCGGCCGACACCATTTCGCTCGACGCCGTGTTCGGTGACGAGGCCCGCTCGAGCCTCCCCACGCTGCCACGAGCGGTGCCTCCAGCATCAGAGACGCTAGCGAGTGCGGAGGAGCCGCCGCTGCCCCCGCCCCCGTCGGAAGCTCCGGCGAGCAGCGCGTCCGGCCTCTCGAGCACAGGGGGATTCTCGTTCGATCAGTTCTTCGGCCCCAGCGTGGCCCGAGGGGAGGGGGGGGCGCCCGCGGGGGAGAGCACGAGTGGCGGGGGCGGGGCGAGTCCTCAGCGCACCTCGGGAGCGAAGCCCCGCGTGCCAGCGGAGGATGAGGCCGATCTCGATCAGTTCCAGGCCTGGCTCCGAGGCCTCAAGTCCTAGTGCACATCGCCGTGCTGAACGGCCCGAACTTGAATCTCTTGGGGGAGCGCGAGCCGGAGCTGTACGGGCGGACGACCCTCGCGGAGATCGAGACGCGCACCAAGGAGCGGGCGCGCGCCTTGGGCGTCGACGTGTCGTGGACCCAGACGAACCACGAGGGCGAGTTCGTCGACGCCATTCAGCGGCTCAAAGGCACTGCCGACGGCCTCGTCGTCAACGCCGCGGCGTACACGCACACGAGTCTAGCGGTGCGCGACGCCCTGCTCGCCGTGCGCCTGCCGTTCGTAGAGGTCCACCTCTCGAACATCTTCGCGCGCGAGCCCGAGCGACGCCGCTCGGTGCTGGCGGACGCCGCGGTCGGGGTGGTGACGGGCTTCGGGGCGGAGAGCTATCGCCTGGGACTCGAGGGCCTGGTCGGCTATCTCCGGTCCCGCCATGGCGGCTGACCGCCGCCACACGCGCCAGGAGGCGCTCGAACGCGCGCTCGAGGAGGCGGGACTGGACGGCCTGCTCGTCACCTCACGCGCCAACATCCGCTACCTCACCGGATTCTCGGGCTCGGCGGCGCTCGTGGCAGTGACGCGTGCGGACGTCCTGATCGTCACCGACTTCCGCTATGCCGAACAGGCGCGGGCCGAGGCCGGCACCGTGGCGCGGGTCGAGATCGAGAACACGAGCGTGTGGGACCGGCTCTTCAAGGAGCTCCCCACGCTCGGGGCCCTGAACGAGCTGGGCTACGAGGCGCACGCGGTGAGCGTGCACGACGCGCGCCGCTTCGCGGACGCGGGGACCGCCTGGCGCTGGCGCCCGACGACGGAAATGGTGGAGCGGCTGCGCGCGGCGAAGGACCCGGAGGAAGTGGCGGCGATCCGCAGCGCCGCGCGGCTCGCCGGCGAGGCCCTGGGGCACACCCTGCCGCGGGTGCGCTTCGGCATGACCGAGCTCGAGATCGCCGGGCTCCTCGAAGAGGCCCTGCGCCGCCTCGGTAGCGAAGGGCACCCCTTTCCGACGATCGTGGCGTCGGGGCCGCGCAGCGCACTGCCGCACGCACGATCGAGCACCCGCGTCGTGGCGACCGGGGACTGGCTGCTCGTCGACTTCGGCGCCCAGGTGGACGGCTATTGCGCCGACATCACGCGCACGGTCGTGGTGGGTGCGCGGGCCACCGACCGCCAGCGCGCCCTCTACGGGATCGTGCAGGACGCGCAACAGCGCGCGCGCACCGGACTACGCGCCGGCATGAGCGGGCGCGACGCCGACGCGCTGGCGCGCGAACCGATCGCGGCCCGCGGGTTCGGCGACGCCTTCGGCCACTCGCTCGGGCACGGCCTCGGACTCGAAGTCCACGAGGCGCCCCGGCTCTCGAAAACCAACGCCGACCCCCTACCCGGGGGCGCCGTGGTCACCGTCGAGCCGGGGGTCTACGTGACCGGCGAGGGCGGCGTGCGCATCGAGGACGACGTCTACCTGCCCGCGGGCGGCGGGGACGCGGAGGTGCTCTCGGACGGCCTGACGGACCTAGTGGAGCTCATATAACTTTCGACCCTTACCGCCGTGGCTGGGAGCCATGAACCTCGATATCATCGCCCAGCTGGTGCAGATCCTGAAGGAGGCACCCGAGCTCGGCACGATCGAGGTCCGGCGGGGCTTGTTCGGCGCCTGGTCCACCGTGCGGGTCTCCAAGGCTGCCCACCAGGGAAATGCGGACAGCGGGACCCATCACGTCGTGGTCTCGGCGTCAGGGGTCGGCGGGGGGGTGGGGGGCCACTTGGGCCCCGGCGGAGCCGGGGCCGCGGGAGCCTCCGGGGCATCGGCGGGAGGGGTGGGGGTCGAGGGCGGCGGCGCCAGGCGAGAGCCGGCACCTCCGGCGACCCAACTGCTCGAGATCAAGTCGCCCATGGTGGGGACGTTCTATTCCGCCCCTGAGCCCGGCGCCGAGCCGTACGTCAAGGCGGGAAGCCGCGTGTCCTCCGGTCTGGTGGTGTGCATCATCGAAGCGATGAAGATCATGAACGAAATCGAGTCCGAAGTCGGCGGGGTCATCCGGGAAGTGCTGGTCGAGAACGCCCAGCCCGTCGAGTTCGGTCAGGCCCTTTTCCGAGTCGATCCCCATGGCTGAGACCCCGCAGGCAACGTTCAATTTCAAGGCGGCCATCACCCAGATGGTCCAGCGCAACGCGTCCGACCTGCTGTTGAAGGTGGGACGCGCGGCGACGATTCGCGTGAACGGGGAGTTGATCGCCCTCGACTCGGCCCCCTTGAAGCCCGAAGAGCTCAAATCCCTCGCCGAGCAGATCATGACGCCGCGGCAGGTGAAAGAGTTCGCCGAGCACAAAGAGGCCGACTTCGCCATCGGCGTCCCCGGCGTGGGGCGCTTCCGGACCAACGTGTACCAGCAGCGCGGCACCGTGGCGTTCGCGTTCCGGGCGATTCCCTACGAAGTGAAGCAGATCGGCGAACTTAACCTGCCGCACGTGCTCGAGGAGATCGCGCTGAAGCCGCGCGGCCTCGTGCTCGTGACCGGGGTAACGGGGTCCGGCAAATCCACGGCGCTCGCCGCGATGATCAACCACATCAACACGAACCGCCGGGTCAACATCATCACCATCGAGGACCCGATCGAGTTCCTGCATCGCGACAACCTCTCGAACATCTCGCAGCGCGAGGTGGGGAACGACACCCTCTCCTTCAACGCCGCCCTGCGCCACGTGCTGCGCCAGGCACCGGACGTCATCCTCATCGGCGAGATCCGGGACATGGAGACGCTCGACACCGCCCTCAAAGCGGCGGACACGGGGCACCTCGTGCTGTCGACGCTCCACACCACGGACGCCACGCAGACCATCAACCGCGTGATCTCGTTCTTTCCGCCACACCAGCACGACGAGATCCGTCACCTCCTCTCGACCGGGCTCCAGGCGGTGGTCTCGCTCCGGCTCGTCCCGCGCAAGGACCAAAAGGGGCGGGTGCCCGCGGCCGAGATCCTGATCAACACGGCGGCCGTGCAAGAGAACATGCGCGACCTGTCCAAGTCGCTCTCGATTCCCGACCTGATCGCCCAGGGCTCGGTGCAGTACGGGATGCAGAGCTTCGATCAGTCGTTGTTCAGCTGGTACCGGGAAGGGATGATCAGCTACGAGAGCGCGATCTTCTACGCCACGAACCCGAGCGAGTTCGCGCTGAAGGTGTCAGGCGTCGACTCGGGGGACAGCCGGGCGTTCGGTGGGACGACGGCCGCGGCCGGGCTGCGCGGCGACATCACGCCCTGATGCTCGACTGATGTTCAAAAAGGTCTTGATCGCGAACCGCGGGGAGATCGCCCTGCGGGTGAT
>DATLKW010000123.1:0-1584 GCA_035538175.1 Gemmatimonadales bacterium
GTCCCGAGGGGCACGCTCCAACGAATCGTTCCGGTGATGAGGTCGACCGCGACAAGACTGCCCCAGGGCGGGGGATTGCACGGGAGGCCCGACGGAGAACGCAGCAGCTCCCGGCTCATGCCGTAGGGTGTGCCATGCTGCGGCGAGATGTCCCCCCGGAAGCGCCCCTCGTGGGGGGCGTGCTCGACCCGCTCGTACTGATCCCGCGGGATTAGGTGCACCTCCATGGGGAGGTTGTTCACGTTCGTTACGAAGAGCTGGCGGGCGGGGTCGAAGGCACCGCTGCTCCAGTTCATGCCGCCCACGTTTCCGGGGAACGCGATCGTGCCTCGGACGCTCGGGGGGGTGAACACGCCCTCGGATCGTAGCGCCTCCATTTTCTTGCGGCACGCGGTCCGGTCCTCAGGCGTCGGGCCCCAGGCGTCCTCGGGCCTCAGGTGCTGCGGCACGAGCGGCGGGGGTGCGACGGGGAAAGGCTGCGTGGGTGACGCGTGCTCGCCTTCGGCGTCGCTCGGCGGGACCGCGCGCTCCTCCACGCCGAACACGGGCTTCCCGCTCTCCCGCTCGAGGACGAACACAAGGCCGCTCTTGTTCCCCTGAATGACGACCGGCGTCGCGGCGCCACGTCGGCGCAAGGTAGCAAGCACGGGCTGCGAGGCGTTGTCGTAATCCCAGAGATCGTGATGCACGACCTGGAATCCCCAGACCAGCTCGCCCGTTTTCGCGCGCAGCGCGACGACCGCATTGGCCCATCGGTTGTCGCCCGGGCGCTTGTAGCCGTGATAGTCAGGGCTCGCGCTCCCTGTCGGGAGAAACACGAGCCCACGCTCCAGGTCCACGGAGATCGTGCCCCAGGCGTTGCCCGCGCCCGTGGGGGCGAGGGTCGCCGGCAAGGGCTCCCAGCTCCAGCGCAGCGCGCCTGAGCGCGCATCAAATGCGCGCACCACGCCGGAGGGGCTCGCGACGCGATCGTTATCGGCGATCCCCGAACCCACGATCACGAGGTCGCCGGCGATTGCCGGCGCGGAGGTTTCTTCGTACTCGCCCCGGCGGTTGATGTTCGCGATGCCGCGGGTCAAGTCGACCACACCCGCGGTGCCGAAGTCGGTGCAGGGCCGTCCCGTTTGACCATCGAGACTGAAGAGGCGCGCGTCGATCGTGGCGATGAAGACGCGGCGATGGCACGCGCTTCCCTCTGGTGTCGAGTCGGTCCAGAGCGCCACGCCGCGATTGATGAGGCCCTCTGAATACCCGACGTGTGTGTCGATCTTTGGATCGAAGGCCCACTTCTCAGTCCCCGTTTCCGGATCAAGCGCGATCACCCGATTGAACGGCGTCGGCACGTACATCGTGCCGTTCGCGACGAGGGGCGTGCCCTCGAAGGCGCTCTTCGGACGGTCGTTCGTGCCGTCGGAGACGTCGCCCGTGTGATAGGTCCAGGCGATCTGCAACCGGCCGACGTTGCTCGTGTTGATCTCGGTGAGAGGCGAGTAGCGACTGCCTCCAGGGTCCCCACCGTAGTACGGCCAATCCCCGGTGGGGCGTACGGCTCGTTGCGCTGGAGCACGCCCCATTGCCGCGATG
>DATLKW010000124.1:0-10600 GCA_035538175.1 Gemmatimonadales bacterium
GCTTGCTGCTCGGGGCTCTGCCCACGCTCGGCGCGCGGCTCTGGGATCGCGCGCGCGATCGGTCCCGCGACTTGGGACGGCGGCAGAAACGCGAGCGTGGGGGTCGCGTAGAGCACCGCCGCGATCGCCGCGCCCGGGAGCCCGAAGCCGAGGACGGTCAGCCACCCGCGCACCCCCCGCGGCGCGCGCTCCCCCGCCGGGGCCGCGAAGATGAAGAGCCCCACGCCGAGCACCAGCACCACCCACTGCGCGCTTACCAGGACCCGCTGCATCACGTCCCGCGACATACCGGGCGTCGTCTGGCCGAAGTTCCCGTCCGCGTACGACAAGAGGGTCGGGCCCGACACGGGCGGGCCCGCGGCGATCTTCGCGAGCACCGTTTCCACGAACCCGGTGTGGAGCGGCGCCGGAATCCGATTCCGCACGGCGGGCAGCGTCTTCAGGTAGCTCCCGATCGCGAGCGCGTCGGTGTCGCTGAGGGCGTGCAGAAACGGCCAGGGCATGGCGTGTGGGTTAAGCAGGCGATCCGGCGCGCGGCCGTTGCGGATTGCGTCCGCCACTTCTTCGTCCGTCCAGGCCCCGAGGCCGGTCTCGCGGTCGGCCGTGAGATTGCGGCTCACGTAGACGCCCTGCGGGTATGCCCCCACCCGCATGCCGCCGGCCAGATAGAAATCGTCCGCGCGGTAGATGCCGGTTCGGTTGATCACGGTGTGACACAGGCCGCACAACTCGGCGTGGACGAGGTACTCACCCCGCACCACCCGGTCGCTGGCGTGACCCGGACCGTCGAGCTTCCCGCCCGGCGCCCACGGCGGCGTCCGGGCGAGCGACGACACGTAGTTCACGAGGTCCCACCGCTCCGCCGCCGTGGTGGTAGTAGCAAACGATGGCATCGGTCCGGGCGCGAGACCGGTGGTGAGTCTCAACCAGAGGGCCTCGGGCTCGCTCCCCCCGCGGAACGTCCACGGCGCCGTGAGATCGCGCGTGATCACGGGGTATCCCTTCGCGTCCTTCAAGACGAGCCGCGCCCGGGCGTTCGCGCCGTGGCACGTGACACAGCCCTTGCTCGCGAACAGCCGCGCGCCCCGCGCGATGCTCGCCGCGCCCGGCGGCACGCGGGGGGGCACGCGCAGCGGAATGGCGCGTGCCTCCCGGAAGGCGGGGGACAGGCTCTTCACGTAGACCACGACGGCGCGGATGCTCGCGCTGTCGAGGATGTCGCGCCAGGCCGGCATGGCGCTGGCGACCAGGCCGTTCGCCACGACGCGCGTGAGGTCGCCATCCGTGGGCGGCACTGCTGGGCCCGTCGACTTGTACTTGAAGGCGCCGCGGGTGAAATCGCGCGGGCGCGGGATCAGCGACGCCGCGGCGGGCCCGTTCCCCCGACCATCAGGCCCGTGGCACACCGCGCAGCGCTCGGCGTAGACCTGGCGCCCGAGCGGCTCCGCCGCACCGAGGTCCGCACCGGGAGGCCACGCGAGGTCGGCGTACACGGCAGGATCGGGCTGCCAGGCGAGGGTCGGCCGCGCATAGCCCAGGCGCGCGAAGATCGATCGCCCGATGTCGAGCGCGACGAGGAGGCCGAGCGCGAGCACCGCGACGCTCCGGCGCGACGTGAAGAGGCGGTACATGGCGCGCGGGGGCCTACGCTACGGCCGCTGGCGCTGCGTGGCAAGCGACGACATGCGGCGAGGGGCGTCCCAGGCCTCAGCGAGCGCGCGCCGCGGGCAACACCCCGCGCACGAAGAGCGCCCCGCCGTGCCGTGCCCCTTCACGGGCGGAGCGCGCGCTCCACGGTCGCCCGCATGATTTCGATCGGCGCCGACACTCCGGGAAAGAAACACGCGAACGCCGCCGCCCCTTGCTGCACCAGGACCTCGCGCCCGTCCTCGGCGCGCACGCCTGCCGCTTGGAGCGAACGGACCCAGCGCGTGCCCCCCGGAGCGTAGACGAGGTCGAGCGCCGCCGCCGGTCGACCGATCCGGCCCGAGTCGGACGGCACGGGCAACGGATCAGTGTCTTTCAGGCCGAGCGGCGTGGCGTTGATCACGACGTCCGGTTGGAGCGCGCCGTGGGCCACGGCGGCGCGCGCGCCGCTCGCGTGCGCCCATTCGATGAAGTCCTGCGCCCGCACGGCGTCCCGCGACAAGACGTGCAGGTCGGCCCGCGCCGCCGCCGCCGCCACCGCCACGGCGCGCGCCGACCCGCCCGTCCCGACCAGCAGCCAGCGCTCCGCCCCGTCCACGCCGAGCCGGCCGAGCGCGCGGAGGATCCCGCCGACGTCCGTGTTATCCCCCACGAGCTCGCCCCGCTCGCTCCAGAACGTGTTGCACGCGCCCACCCGCGCGCACAGCTCCGTCTTGCGAGCGAGCTGGTGCGCCACCGCCTCCTTGTGCGGCACCGTCACGTTTCCGGCTCCGCCTACCGCGGCCAGGCCCGCCAACAGCGATGCCAGCGCCTGCGCCGGCGTCGCGAGCGCCACGTACACGGCGTCGAGCCCGAGCGCCCAAATCGCCGCGTTCTGCATCAGGGGAGACAACGAATGGGCAACCGGATCGCCGATCACCACCAACAAGCGCGTGTCAGCGCTGACTTCCACTCGCGAACTCTTTGACAATCCGCTCGACCGCCATCTGGATGAGGCCCTCGAGCTCGATGCAGGTCGCGCGGTAGACGTCGAGATCGCCGCCGAACGGATCGCTCACCTCGGCTTCGTCGCCCTCCCGGCCGGCATACTCGCCCAGCACGAACACGCGCCCCTCTCCCCCGAGCTCATCCACGCGGGCCCGATGCAGCCGCGCCATCGTGAGCACGAGATCCGCGGCCTCGACGAGCTCGCGGGTGAGCAGGCGCGCGCGATGCCCCGACAAGTCGAGCCCGCGTTCGAGCCCGACGAGATACGCCCCCTCCGACACCGGCGCCCCGTCCCATGCCCCCGTGCCGGCGGACGCCACCTGGATCCCTTCGCTCCCGCGCTCCGTGAGCGCCCGCTCCAAGAGCGCCGCGGCCAAAGGGCTCCGGCAGATGTTCCCGGTGCAGACCAGCAGGATCCGCTTCGTCTTCCCTTCCTCCGTCATGGAGCGTGCCGACCGACTGCGCGCCGCAGCTCGGCCAGGGTCAGCGCCCCGGCGCGCACCAGCCGCGGCTCGGGCCGCGTACAGTCCACCACCGTCGAGGGGGGCGAATTGCCTAATACCCCCCCATCGAGCACGAGCAGCGTCCCCGCCTCGAGCGCGGCCCGGAAGTCCCGGACGATCGCCTCGGCTCCGGGGGCCGGCGGTGCCCCAGGCAAGTTAGCCGAAGTGGACGTCAGCGGCTCCTCGAGCGCGCGCACGAGCCGCGCGATCCCCCGGTGCGACGTCCAGCGCACGGCGATCCCCCCCTCCGGCCCGCGCAGCGAATCGGGGAGCCGGCCGTCCCCGCCAGGCAACACGAGCGTCAAGGGACCCGGCCAAAACGCCCGCGCCAACGCGCTCGCCGCCGCGTTGAAAGCGAGCCCCTGGGCCTCCGCCATGTCGCGATCGGCTACGAGCAGCAGAAACGGCTTGCCCGGACGCCGGCCCTTGAGCCGCGACAGCGCCTGCACCTCGGCCCCCCGGGCGCGCGAGCCGAGCCCGTACACGGTTTCGGTCGGATAGGCGAGCAACCCCCCGGCCCCGACGTGCGCCGTCGCGCGGGGAAGCGCGGCCGTAACGTCCTCCTCCGTCCGGAAGGCGAGCGGGTTCACCGTAACTCACGCGCCAGCGCCTCGGCGATGCGAAAGTCGTCGGCCGTCGTGACCTTGAGATTATAGGGCGAGTCGGGGACGACCTCCACGGGGAGCCCGGCCCGCTCGCACAGCTCGGCGTCGTCGGTGGGTGGCGGCGCGTCCGCGAGGTGCGCGTACGCCTGCTCGATCATGAGGCGGGGGAACCCCTGTGGCGTCTGGGCGCGCCACAACCGCTCGCGCGCGAGTGTGCGCGTGACGCGATGCTCAGTGGCCTCCTTCACCGTGTCTCCCATCGGGATCGCGGCCACCGCGCCCACGCCCGAGCGCGCTTTGGCCACCACGCCGTCGATCGTCTCACGCGTGACGAACGGTCGCGCGCCGTCGTGGATGAGGACGACGCTGGCCTCCGGCGCTAGGGCACCGAGCCCCGCGCGCACCGACGCGGCCCGGGTGGCGCCCCCCGCCACGAGCGCCAAGCGCTCCCCCGTGAGTTTCCCGAGCCACTCGGGTGGCCGGCTCTCGAAGCCGGCCGGGACGACCGCCACCACCTGCCCCACCGCGGGGTGCGAGGTGAAGGGGCGCAGCGCCCGCAGCAGCATCGGCACGCCGAGGATGGGGCGAAACTGTTTTGGCTCCCCCGGCCCCGCCCGCGCGCCCGCGCCGGCCGCCACCACGACGACCCCGACGTCAGGCCGCGAGGTGGCGGGCGAGCTCACCGATTCCCTCCACGCCGACCAAGTCGAGCTCGGGCTCGCGCACGCGCGAGCGGGCCGAGAGGAACGCGCGTCGGAACCCCTGGCGCGCCGCCTCGCCCAACCGCCGCTCGAGCCCCGCGACCGGACGCACCTCGCCCCCGAGTCCCACCTCCCCGAGAAACACCGCGTCCGGAGGGAGCGGCCGGTCGCGGACGCTCGACACGAGCGCCGCGAGCACCGCGAGGTCGGTCGACGGCTCGACCAGCCGGGCCCCGCCGGTCACGTTCACGAACACGTCCAACGCGCCGCACGCCACCCCCCCGCGCCGCTCCAGCACCGCGAGCAACACGGCGAGCCGGCGATGGTCGAGTCCCGTGGCGACGCGCTGCGGCGTGCCGAAGCTGCTCTTCGCGGCGAGCGCCTGGATCTCGACCAGGAGCGGCCGCGTCCCCTCGAGGAGCGCGGTCACCGCCGAGCCCGACACACCCGCGCTCCGACCGGCGAGGAACGCCGCGGCGGGATCGGCGACGGGCTCGAGGCCGGCGCCCGTCATGGCGAACACCCCGATCTCGTCCACCGAGCCAAAGCGGTTCTTCACCGCCCGGAGAATCCGGTGGTCGAGCGTGCTCTCGCCCTCGAAATAGAGGACCGTGTCCACGATGTGCTCGAGCGTCTTGGGGCCCGCGATGCCGCCCCCCTTCGTCACGTGCCCGACGAGCAACACCGCGGGCCCCGCCTCCTTCGCGAGCCGCATCAGGCGCGCCGCGCACTCGCGCACCTGCCCCACGTTCCCCGGGGCGCCCTCGAGCTCCTCGGTATACGTGGTCTGGATCGAGTCCACGAAGACGACCTGGGCGGGGAGGGCCCGCGCGTGGTGCGCGATCGCCTCGAGCCGGGTCTCGCCCAGCACGTGCACGCGCCCCGCGTCGACCGCCAACCGATCGGCCCGCAGCCGCACCTGGTCGGGCGATTCCTCGCCCGACACGTACAGCGTGGGGATGCCCGCCGCCTCGAGTCGTGCGGCGCATTGCAAGAGGAGCGTCGACTTCCCGATCCCGGGCTCGCCACCCACCAGGACCACCGAGCCCGGGACGATCCCACCGCCCAAGACGTAGTCGAATTCGGCGAGGCCCGTCGGCCAGCGCGCCACCCCCGCCGACCCGACCGCGGCGAGACGCACCGGCGGCGCGCCCGACGGCACGGCGCCGCGCGACCCGCCCCGACCGGGCCGCTGCCCCACCACTTCCTCGACCAGCGTGTTCCACGCCCCGCACCCATCGCACCGGCCCGCCCATTTCGGGTGCTCCGCTCCACAGTCGGTGCAGCGGAACACCGAGCGCGCCCTAGCCACGGCCTCCCTCGGATGCAGCCTCGCGGGGCGAGAAGTTGTCGAAGCGCGTGTATTCCTTCTTGAAGAAGAGCTTCACCAGGCCCGTGGGGCCGTTGCGCTGCTTGCCCACGATCAGTTCCGCCAGTCCCTCGATGCTCTCGTTCGTCTTCGGGTCCGTGGGGCCGTCGTAGAACTCCTGACGATAGATGAAACAGACGACATCGGCGTCCTGCTCGATCGCGCCGGATTCCCGCAGGTCCGAGAGCTGCGGCCGCCGGTGTTCGCCGCCCCGCTGCTCGGGCGCGCGCGACAGCTGCGACAGCGCGACGAGCGGCACGTCCAACTCCTTCGCCAGGGCCTTGAGCGAGCGCGAGATGAAGGAGATCTCCTGCTGGCGGCTCTCCGAGTCGGTGGGCCCCTGCATCATCTGCAGGTAGTCCACCACGATCATCCCGATATCGTGCTCCGCCTTGAGCCGGCGGGCTTTGGAGCGCATCGCGAGCGGGGTGAGCGTGGCGGAATCGTCGATCCAGATCGGCGCCGCCCCGAGCAGGCCCGCCGCGCGCGCCAGCTTGGGATAGTCGTCGTCGCGCAGCTGCCCCCGGCGCAACCGCTGCGCGTCGACCAGGCCCTCTGAGCAGAGCAGCCGTTGCACCAGCTGCTCCTTCGGCATCTCGAGCGAGAACACCGCCACCCGCACGCCGTGCTCGATCGCGGCGTGCTGCACGATGTTGAGCGCGAACGCCGTCTTCCCCATCGACGGCCGCGCGGCGATGATCACGAGATCGCCTCGCTGAAAGCCCGCCGTGAGCCGGTCGAGGTCCAGGAACCCGGTGGCGACGCCCGTGAGCGCGCCCTGGTTCGTGTGGAGCTGCTCGATCCGCTCCATCGTCGGCCAGATGAGCTCCTTGAGCCGGACGAACTCCTCCGACCGTCGCAGCTGTGCCACCTGGAAGACGCGGTGCTCGGCGTTGTCGAGCACCTCGGCCGACGGGGTGCGTCCCTCGTACGCGTCCTGGATGATCGACGTCGCTGCCTCGATCAGGCGCCGCAGCACCGCGCGATCCCGCACGATCCGGGCGTGATACTCGACGTTCGCGGCGGTCGGCACCACGTCGATCAGGCCGCCCAAATACTCCATCCCACCCGCCCGGTCGAGATCGCCGCGGCGCAGCAGCTCCTCGCGCAGCGTCACCGGATCGATCACGTCGCCCCGCTCCGTCAGGGCGACCATCGCGCGAAACAAGAGACGGTGCGCCTCGCGATAGAACATCGTGTCGTCGAGGAGCTCGGCGGCCTTGAGCGCCGCGTCCTGATCGAGCAGCATCGCGCCGAGCACGGCCTGCTCGGCTTCATTGCTCCAGGGCGTCTGGCGGCCGGCGAACTCCGCGGCCGCGCGGTCAGCCGAGGAGACGGCGGGCGAAGCGGACGTCATCCCAGGTCGGTTTCTTCCAGTGGGGGTTGCGCAACAGTGCGGCCGGATGATAGGTCACCACGACCGGAATCCCGCGGAAGCGATGCACCTGCTGGCGCAGCGCGCCGAGCGACTGCTTGGTGTTGAGCACGGCCTGCGCCGCCGTCCCCCCCATGGCGAGGATCACGGCCGGCGCGACGAGCTCGATTTGCCGGAACAGATAGGGGAGACAGGCCGCCACCTCGTCGTACTGCGGGACCCGGTTCTCGGGCGGCCGGCACTTGACCACGTTGCAGATGAACACCCGCTCGCGCGGCAGGTCGATCGCCGCCAGAATCTTCGTAAGCAGATCCCCCGCTTGCCCCACGAACGGACGGCCCGTCTCGTCTTCCACCCGCCCCGGGCCCTCGCCTACCACCACCAGGCGCGCGTCGGCCGGCCCCTCGCCGGGGACGGCTTGGCGCCGACCCTCGCACAACCGGCATTTGGTGCAACCCCGCACGAGCGCCGCCACCGCGTCGAGCGACCCCGCCTGATGCACGGGATCGGTCGCGAACAGATCGCCCCCGGGCGGCTCGTACGCGATCCCGGCGGACGGCGCGGGCGCGACATCCGGAACCGCGGAGCGCGCGGAGGTCGGGGAGGTCGCGGGGGCCGGCGGGATGGTCGCGGGGGTCGGCGCGCGAGCCGCGCGAGGTGGCTCGCGCGGCTCGCCGCGCGCACTCCGAGCCGCCGCTCCGTCGACTGGGGGCACGCCGCGGCCCGCGGAGCCCGGGGAGGACGGCGGGACGGACACACCGGGGGCTGGCGGACCGGAGAGAATGACCGGATCGCCACCCAGCAGCCGCTGCTGTTCCAGGAATGCGCGCGCCAGTGCCCGCCCGTCGCTCACGTCAACGACTGCTCCACCGCGTCGAGGATTTTGTCCGCCACGTCGCGCTTCGGAAGGAGCGGCAGCGCTACGGCCGTCCCGTCCTTCCCGATGATCGTAACGCGATTCGTGGCCACTTCAAACCCCGCGCCGGGCTCGAGCGCGTCGTTGAGGATGATGTAGTCCAAACGCTTTTCGCGCAACTTCGCTCGGGCCCGCGCCGCTCCGTCCGCTCCCACCTCGAGCGCGAACCCCACGACCACACACCGCGCGGGCGCGGCGAGGGAGGCGAGCACATCGGGCGTCGCCTCGAGCTCGAGCGTGAGCGTGCCCGCGCGGGGCCGCTTCTCCGACGCGGGCGCGGCGGGTCGATAGTCGGCGGGCGCCGCGGCCATTACCACGAGCGCGGCGTCTTTGACGAGGCGCTGCACGGCACCCGCCAGCTCGGCCGTCGTCTCGACGCGCTCGGTGGTCACGCCGACCGGAAGCGGCAACTCCGACGGGCCGGACACGAGCACGACGTTCGCGCCGCGCGCGTGCGCCGCCTCGGCGAGGCTGTAGCCCATGCGACCGCTCGAAGGGTTCGTGACCACGCGCACGGGATCGAGATGCTCGCGCGTGGGTCCCGCGGTGACGACGACGCGCTTGCCGATCCAGGGCGGGCGCTGCAACAGCAGCCGCGCCGCCGCGGCGAGCACCGCCTCGGGCTCGCTCATCCGCCCGGGACGCTCGCTCGGGCCTTCGGCGAGCGGCCCCACCTCGGGCCCCACGAAGTGCCAACCGCGTGCGGCGAGCGTCGCGAGGTTGGCCTGCGTCGCGGGATGCGCGTACATCGCGTCGTTCATCGCGGGCGCGGCGAGCACCGGCCCCGCACGCGCCACCAGCAGCGCCGTCAGCACGTCGTCCGCGAGTCCCGTAGCGGCGCGCGCGAGCAGGTGTGCCGTCGCCGGAGCGAGGATCACGAGGTGGGGCTCCTTGGCGAGCGCGATGTGCGCGAGCGCCCGGTCACGGTCCCACAGCGACGTCAACACGGGCCGTCCCGTCAGCGCTTCGAAGGTCACCGGCCGCACGAACTCGGCGGCGGACCCGGTGAGCACCACGTCCACCGCCGCCCCCTCCTCGGTCAGCCGGCGGGCAATCGTACAGCTCTTGTAACAGGCGATTCCGCCCGACACGCCCAGGACGACGTGCCGGCCGGCGAGCAGCATCAGCCCTCCTGGCGCCGCCGCCGGACGAGCTTGTAGGCGAGCCGGCCGCGCACCAGCTCGTCGAACGCGCGGGTGGTGAGCTTCTCCTCGAAGTCCACCGAGCGGTCGCGCGGGAACTCGTTCACGAAACGGGCGAACTTGGCCGCCACGAGCACCCCCAGATACTTGTTCTGGGTCTGCGCGGCCACCTCGCTCGGGGTCACAATCCGCATCACCGACTCCTTCCGGAAGACTGACTCAAGTGCGCTGCTTCACTCCGTAGGTCCTGCACAAACGTCGCCAACAACTCCACCGCGGCGCGCGGGGGCGCGGCGGTGAGCGCGCGCCCGAACACGAGCGCCGCCACCTCGGCCACCGCCCGCTCGACGTCGTCGTTCAGGACGACGTGATCATACACGTCGCCGAGTTCCTTCGCCGCCGTCTCCACCTCGCGCGTCGCGATCTCGAGCCGCTGCACGAGTTCGCCCTCGGTCTCGGTCCGCCGCCCGCGGAGCCGCTCGATCAGCTCGCGCGGCGAGGGTGGGATCACGAAGAGGACGAGAGATGCGGGCGGCGGATACGCCTTGCGCACCTGCCGCGCTCCCTGCACCTCCACGTCCAGCACGACGTGCCGGCCGCTCGCGAGCACCGCGTCGACCTCGTGCCGCAGCGTGCCGTAGAGCTCCCCCGCATACGAGGCCGACTCGAGAAACTCGCCCGCGTCGCGGCGCTGCTGGAACTCGCTCCGCGTGAGGAAATGGTACGCCTCACCGTCCCGCTCCTCGGGCCGCGCCTTGCGCGTCGTGGCGGACACCGAATATCCGATCCGCTCGGGGAAGCGCGTCCGCAGCGCCCGCGCGATCGTCGTCTTGCCTCCCCCCGACGGGGCGGCGAGCACGACGACCCGCGCCGGCTGTGTCACTCCAGATTTTCGAGCTGCTCGCGGAACTTCTCGAGCTCGCCCTTCATCGCGATCACGGCCTCGGTGATCGCTGCGTCGTTCGCCTTCGCCCCGATCGTGTTCACCTCGCGCAACAGCTCCTGCGCGAGAAACCCGAGCCGCTTGCCCACGGCGCCGTCCTCGGCGAGGGCCGCGCGGCACGCCACGAGGTGCGTGCGCAGGCGGACGAGCTCCTCGGTCACGTCCACCCGATCAGCCAAGAGCGCTACCTCGGTCGCCAGCCGCCCCGGATCGACCGCGATCCCTGCCGCGAGCTCGCCCACGGCCTTCTTGAGCCGTGCGAGCTCCGCCCCGAGACGCTCGGGCGCACGGCGCTCCACCTGGTCGGCCCCGGCGGCGAGAGCGTCGAGCCGCCCACCGAGCTCACGCGCCAGCTCGGCGCCCTCCCGCGCCCGCATCGCGCGCACCTGCGCGAGCGCCTGCTCGACGATCG
>DATLKW010000125.1:0-5703 GCA_035538175.1 Gemmatimonadales bacterium
AGTCCACCGGTTCGTCCCCGTGAATTCGACCTGCGCGCAGTCCGGCTGTCATGTGAGCGTCCGAATCACGCTTGCCAAGATGAGCAGGCAGACCGATCTGCACTGCGCGATGTGCCATCGGTTCACGGCCGAGGTCCCGGCGCTCGCGACCCGGGACTCGGCACGGGGCACGCTGGTGCCGCAGTTCAAGCAGTGCGTTGCCTGCCACGCGATGCAGGCCGTCCTCGCACAGTTCGACCCGGCCAAAGACCCCCACCGTGGGACCTGCGGCGACTGCCACGACCCGCACGTCCAGCAGACGGCGGCGGAGGCCGCGCAGACGTGCACGTCGGCCAAGTGCCACGCCACCTGGCGCGCCAATCCGTTCCACGTCGGCAAGAACCATCGGGCGGTCGCGGCGAAGTGTACGCTGTGCCACGAACCCCATCACGCGAGGGTCGACGCGAGCGACTGCGCGGGGTGCCACACCGCCGTCAAAGCCCGGCGAGCCGGCAGGCGTTCAAACCCGCCGCTCCCGTTCGACACCACGGCGGCGCTGCGGCGAGTCTCCCTGGCACCCTTCTCACCCCAGCACGGCAAGGGCGATGGGCCGTTCTTTGACGACCCGCCCACCATTGGCCCGTCGAGCGTCAGCCGCCTCGCCGCCGACACGTTCCCGCACACGCCGCACAAGAGCTTCTCTTGCATCACCTGTCACACGTCCCGAAGCCAGCGCAACCGGCTCACCTTTCAGCCGCCGCGCGGCTGCCAGATTTGCCACCATCAGGCACCGCACACGAGCAATTGCGCGACGTGTCACCAGGGTATCCACGTGGCGGCGCCCGAGAGCGTGCTGGTCAGGGTGCGCGTCGCCGACCGGGGATGGCGCGACCATCGCGCGCGCTTCGACCATGTGAAACACGGGAAGCTCGAGTGTGTGGCGTGCCACACGACGCCGGTCACGCTAGATCCCGACTCGAACAGCGCGCGCTGCGCCACGTGTCACGACGACCATCATGCCCAGGGGCGCCGCTGCGCCGCCTGCCATCCGGGAGACGGGCCCGAGTTCCGGGCCGCGCACACGCCCCCCGTGGAGGCGCACGTGGCGTGCGACGCGTGTCACGCTCCTGAGATCGTGGCGCGGTTCGTCCCCGACCGCGGATTCTGCGTTGCCTGCCACCAAGAGCAACGAGATCACTACGCGTCCCGCGAGTGCACCGTGTGCCATTTCGGGGCGCTCCCCGCAGCGTTCCGGCCGCGGCTTTCCAAGACGGGCGGTCCCTCGTGAGGTGGGTTTGGGCGGCCGGCATGCTCCTCTCAGTCGGAGCGCCCGCGCGTCTTGCCGCTCAGGGCTACCGCCTGCGCCTGGATAGCCGAGTGCAAGCGGTCGCCTATCGAGGCGTGACCCTCGACAGCATCGCCGCGAGCGACACGGTCTCGGGCGCAGGCGGGCCCGCCACGCGCGACGGCTACGCCGTCAACTGCAACCCTAACCCGTACTGCACCTTCTATCGCCCCGGCGCGGTCGTCCACGCCGCGCCCGTCACGACGACGGCCGATCTCGCGGTGTGGGGCTTCGGCATCCCGGGATTGAGCGTCCACGCCAGCGGTCGCGCCGCGGGCGACCTGAGCAGCGCGGACCACTGGCCCGGCACCGGCTCTCACGTGCAACTCCTCGAGGGCTACGCCCAGTACGCCGCCGACCACTGGAGCGTGCAGCTCGGTCGCCAAACGGTCACGATGCGATTCGGGTTTACGGGGTTCGACGGGGGCCGGGCGACGCTGCGGGACGCGCGCCATGGGCTGGAGCTCACGGCGTACGGCGGGTGGGGCCTCTGGCGCAGCGCGCCGCTCCCCGTTACAAGCCCTGCGCTAAATCCGCTCGATGAGTTCCGGCCGCCGCAGCGTACACTGGTCGCGGGGGCCGGGGGTGGGTGGTCGACGACACTCTTCGACACGCGCCTCGCCTACGAGCGCGAAGTGGATCCGAGCGTATCGTACTTCGTCTCGGAGCGCGTCGGCGCGAGCGCCGTCCTTCGGCCCGGCGCCGGGATCACGCTCGCGGGCGGCGCCGACTACGACATCGCCCAGGGATGGTGGGGGAGCGCGGAAGCGACGCTGGGCTACGTTGTGCGCGATGGTCGCATCGGCGTTTCCGCTGGCCTGCACCGCTACCGGCCGCACTTCGACCTCTGGACTATCTGGGGCGCGTTCAGCCCCGTGCCATACACGGCGGTGGAGGGGACGGCGACGGCACGGCCCCTGGCGCGATTCGAGATCCGCGTGCGGGGCCAGCACTACCGCTATGCGAACACCGAGACCGCTACCCCGCTTGTACAGGCTCAAGGCTCGGGATGGCGCTTCTCCTGGACCGCGACGTACACCCCGGCCGCGAACTGGGTCATGGAGGGTGGCTATCGGGCGGAGTTTGGACCCGGCGCGGCGTCGCGGGGCTTCGATGGCGAAGTGACATACGCGATGGGCGAGCGACTGTCGCTGAGCGCGCACGCCGCCACCCTCGATCGACCCCTCGAGTTCCGCTACGACAGGTCGTCGCTCGACCTCGTGGGGCTCGCAGGGAACTACCAGCCTGTGCCGCGCCTCCAGATCCAAATGGACGCGAGCCGCTACGCGGAAGACCGAGCGCGCCCCGACGCCGGGGCCTTCAGCTGGGATCAGGTTCGACTCAGTGCCCGCGTCGTCCTGCTGTTCGGTGGGGGTGCCGACCTGGGAGGGCTCCCGCCCGCCGTCCGCGGCATGCCCGAGAAGGGCGCGCCGTGAGCGGTCAGCGCGCGCGGATGGTGGCGCTCGGTCTCGTGGCTGGCGCCGGGTGGACCTCACTCGCGGGCCAGGCGCCCGCATTCGACCACGCACAACATCGCAAGCTGTTCGCGAGCTGCACGACCTGCCATGCGGGAGTCGCTCAACCGGGCGCGGCGCTGTGGCCGGACCCGGCCTCGTGCGCGTCCTGTCACGACGGCTCGCTTCGCAAGCGGGTGACCTGGCAACCGCCGCGTGAGCTCGCGCGCACGAACCTGCGGTTCGATCACGCGCGGCACGCGCGCGCCGTTGTTGCGCACCCCGTGGTCCGCATAGGCGCTCAGTCCGAACCGGTCGTGTGCGCCTCGTGTCACCAGCCGCAGGGCGCCGCGTGGATGACGGTCCGGCTCGCGGTCGTCGAGCGCTGCCTCGATTGCCATGGCCTGCGCAGCGCGCATCTCACCGCCCCTGACACCGCCTGTGGGACCTGCCATCTGCCGCTCGCCCAGGCCTCCCGCCTCACCGTGAAGGACATCGCGGCCTTCTCGACCCCGTCCACCCACAAGGCCCGAGGCTACGTCGATGCCCGAGGGCATGGCGAGGCTGCTCGAGCGGCCGGCGCGAACTGTGCCATCTGTCACGCGCGCGACTTCTGCCTCCAGTGCCACGTCGATGCGCCTGAGCGCAACGAGATACAGGCGCTCGCTCTTGATCCCCGGTCTACCGCGATCCGGGCGACGCTCCGCGCGCCCGCCAGTCACGACGATCCCGGCTTCCTCACGGCCCACGGTGCCATGGCCCGTCGAGCGCCCGAGACGTGCGTGGCCTGTCACACGCGCGAGAGCTGTCTCACCTGTCACCTGGCCACCACCGGGGTCGCCAGCACGCTGCCCGCGGCGGGTCCCGGCCGCGGCCAGGGTGCGGTGATCATTCGCCGGCGGCCGCCGTCTCACGGGTCGACCTATGCCGAGCGGCACGCCGCCGCAGCCGCGGTCGTGCCCGCTAGCTGCGCGGCCTGCCACTCGCGCTCGGATTGCCTCGAGTGCCATCGCCCGGATGCCGCGCGGGCCGCGGGGTACCATTCCTCAGGGTTCCTCGCCCGGCATCCCGCGGCCGCCTACGCGCGCGAAACGTCCTGCAGCGACTGCCACAACACCGCCGGCTTCTGCGTCACGTGCCACGCCGCCGCGGGACTCGTGTCGCAGCGCGGGCCGCTGCGCTCCGGGTACCACGACGCCAACGGCTTCTTCATCGCCGGTCACGGCCAGGCCGCACGCCAAAGCCTCGAAACGTGCGTCGGCTGCCACGTGGAGAAGGATTGCCTCACCTGCCACTCCGCGCTCGGCGGCCGGCACGTGAGCCCCCACGGCCCGGGATTCGATCCGAACCGCGAGATCCGGAAGAACCCGCAGATGTGCACCGCCTGCCACGGGACGGCCATCCCGACGCGCTGAGTCTGAAGCTAGACGCTCGAAAGGCTCACGATCCTTTCAGGCCGCCGTCACACACCGTGCGGCATCTTCTCTGCCGGAACTCGAGAGGAGGTGAATCCTATGTTCAGCGTCACGAAGCCAGTGCGGGATCCGATGCTCGATCTGCTGTATCAGCTGGAGCGCCGGATGGGACGGATCTTCAACGAGCCGTTCCCCGCGTTCCCCTGGACGCCGGTCGAGTCCACGCTGGCGGGATGGACCCCGCCGGTTGACATCTTCGAGGAGAACGATCTCGTCCGCTTGGTCGTGGAGGTCCCCGGTGTCAAGCCGGAGGACGTAAAGATCACCGTGGAAGGGAACCTCCTGACGATCCAGGGCACCAAGGAGCAGACGGCGGAGGAGAAGGCCGAGAAGGTGCATCGGTACGAGCGCGCCTACGGGGCCTTTGAGCGGACTTTCACGCTGCCCGCGACGGTCGCGCCCGAGAAGATCAAGGCGACCTACGAGAACGGCATTCTCACCATTATCCTGCCGAAGGCAGAGGCCGCGAAGCCCCACCTCGTCAAGGTGGAAGTCGCTCCGCAGAAGGCGCTGAAGTAGCGTCGCGCGGTGCGACGAGCCCCCCGCGGTGCCAACGCCCCGCGGGGGGCTTCTCATTCCCTATATGATCAGCATCTGTTCGCTAGGTGTTTGTTCACGCGCCCTGATCGGACCCCAGCGTCGGGATGGATCCACTTAGTGCCTGCGGCGGACGGTAGAGGTCACCGCTGCCTCGACTCGGTCGATGATGGTGCGGCCGTGTTCACGCCGAGCAGACTGTTGATGGGGCAATTCCGGGTGCGCGCCGTTTGAAACGCGCCCACCGCCACAACTGCACCTCCGATGAAGCCCCAGTAGCCCTTGTGCACCAGGGGCAACCATCCATCGAGCACCGCTAGGATCAGCAACGGGAAGCCGAACGCGGCCGTGCCGTCCTTGAACCCCCCCATGGCGAGGAGAATGCCGACGTACATCATCGCCGCGCACACGATCCAGGTGAGAAACCCGAGCGCCTGGAAGAACCCGTCGAGTGCCGCGAGTCCGCCGAGCAGCGCCAGTGTGCCGGCCACCCAACGCGCCCGGGCGTCAAGCGGACCGACGTTGATAGCTGCCTGCGCCATGGACCACCCTCTAGTGGAGTACGATTAGTAAGGATGGTGCCTCGAGGCGGTGCGCGGTAGTATCGGCCCCCTCCGCTGAGACACTCGATTTCCAAGGACACAGACATTCTACGCTCAGACGAACGACTGTCTCCGTTGCGGCGCCAACCGCCGCGCCCCGCGCACCACCGATGAGCCGGCGCGGCATCGCGCTCGTGGTGAAAGATGGGGGCGGGTTCCAGCGCGATCTTCACTGAGCGACGGCACAGCCGGGTCCACTCACCTGGGGATGGTGCAGGGCGCGACCGTAGTGGAAGAGAAGATCAGAGGTCGTGTCGCACCGGCGTCTCGAGGGAACAAGGGAAGCGGCGAGGGATGGACCTCGCGTTTCA
>DATLKW010000126.1:0-7766 GCA_035538175.1 Gemmatimonadales bacterium
GACCGAGTTCAAATCCGTGACCCGCACGCCGAACAACCAGCGACACAGGCCGTTGTAGACCCAGGAGACGAAGCGTTTCTCGTAGTGCCCCTGCTTCGTTCCCGTCACGATGTCGGCGGAGTCGTCGAGGATCGGCTGGACAAGGGTCGGGATGTCGCTCGGGCGGTATTGCAGATCGGCGGGATAGAACACGAGCACCCGGCCCCGCGCCGCGTCGGCGCCCGAGGCGAGCGCATCGGCGATGCCGCGCTGGTTGCGATGGGTCACGATCCGCACGAACGGATGCTTGGCCGCGAGGTCGCGCAGCGTCTCAGCGGTGCCGTCGCGGCTCCCGTCGTCGATGACGACGACCTCGCACGCGTACGGCAGGGGGAGCAGCGCGTCACGCGTCTGTCGCACGAATTCCAGCAGATTCTCGGCCTCGTCTTTCGCGGGAACTAGGACGCTCACCTCGGGAGTTGCCGCCCCCGTGGCGAGGCTCATAGCCGCTTGCGCATGCGCGCCGGGAGGACGCTCAGCTGGTCGCGGTACTTCGCGACTGTGCGCCGCGCGATCTTCACCCCGCGATGCGCGAACATCTCGACGATCTGCTGATCGGTGAGGGGATTCTTGGCGTCCTCATCCGCTACCATCTTCTGAATCTGCGCCCGGATGGCCCGGGCGCTGGCGTCTTCGCCGGTCGTCGTGGACAGGCCGCTCGAGAAGAAGAACTTGAGCGGCAGGAGGCCGCGCGGCGTCTGCACGTACTTCTCGTTCGTCACCCGACTCACCGTGCTCTCGTGCATGTTGATGACGTCCGCGACTTCCCGCAACGTCAACGGCTTCAGGTACTCCACGCCCTTGTCGAAGAACTCGCGTTGCCGGTCCACGATGAAGTTCATCACCTTGAGCATCGTCTGGCGCCGCTGCTCGATCGCCTGGATCATCCAATGCGCGCTGTTCATGCGCTGGTTGATGAAGTCCTTGTTCTCCCCCTGGAACTTCTTCTTGTCGCGCGCAATGTCCTGATACGTCTTCGAGATCCGGAGCCGCGGCAGCCCGGAGTCGTTCAAAAAGACCTTGTACTGCCCGTCGATCTTCTCGACGACGAGATCGGGAATGATGTACGCCTCGCTCGCGGCCGAATGCTGGAGACCGGGCTTGGGGTCGAGCTTCGCGAGCTCGTCGGCGACTTTCTGCACCCCGGCGGCGTCGAGGGCGAAGCGCTTGCCCAGGTCGCTCCAGCGGTGCGCCTTCAGGTCCTCGAACGCCTCACGCACCAGGCGGTAGGCGAGCGTCTGGGTCTCCCCCCGCGCATCGAGCTGCAACAGCAGACACTCGCGCAAGTCGCGGGCGCCAACCCCGGGGGGATCGAGCTTCTGGATGATGCCGAGCATCTGCTCGGCGTCGGCCAGCGTAAACAGTTCGGGCGTGACCTGCCCTTCCCCATCTCCCGCCTCTTCCCCCTCCCCCTCCGACTCCTCGGCATGCGCGCGGAGCACCTGGTTCACGCCGTTGACGATCTCGTCGAGGGTCGCGCCGAGATAGCCGTCCTCCGCGATGTTGCCAATGAACTCCTCCGCGAGGAGCTGCTGACGGGGCGTTAGGTCGAGGAGGCGCACCTGCTCGCGGAGATAGTCCGAGAGATCCTTGCTCTCGACCGGGACGGGCTCGACGTATTCCCGCGCTTCGCTCATGTCCCGCGGCGGCACCCCGCTGTCGCTCCCGTCGTCGAGGAGGATGTCCTCCCAGTTGGGCTCGTCGTTGGCCTCGGCCTCCTTCTTGTCCTCTTTGGCCTCCTCCGCGAGCGGGACCTCGGTCTCCTCGTCCGGCTCCACCAGCTCGAGGAACGGGTTCCCGAGCAGCTCCTGTTTCAGATGCTGCTGGAGATCGAGCAGCGGCATGTACAGGAGGTCCATCGCCTGGTACAGCCGTGGGTTGATCCGCAGCTGTTGCGACAGGCTGGCATGCTGCTGTAGGCCGGTCTTCATGCGGGCTGGAGCTGGCCGAGGCGCATGCGGAGACGCGCGGTGAGCGTGGGACCGAGGTACAGGTTCGCCACCCGGTCGTCGAAGACCAGCTCGCGCACCGTGCCGCTCACCTGAACCCGGCCCTCGAACATGATGTAGGCGCGGTCCACGATGTCGAGGGTCTGCTCCACGTTGTGATCGGTGATCAAGACGCCGATCCCGCGGTGCCGCAGGCCGGCCACGATCGTCTGGATGTCATGCACGGCAATCGGGTCCACGCCGGCGAACGGCTCGTCGAGCAGCATGAACTTGGGTTCGGTGACGAGCGCCCGCGTGATCTCGAGGCGCCGCCGCTCGCCCCCCGACAGCTGGAACCCCTTCTGGCGCCGCAGATGCTTGATCGCCAGCTCGTCGAGCAGGTGCTCGAGGCGCTCCGCCCGCTCGGCCTCGCCCAGCGGGAGCGTCTCGAGGATCGCCCGAACGTTCTCCTCCACCGTGAGCTTCCGGAACACCGAGGGCTCCTGCGCCAGGTAGCCGATGCCCATGCGCGCGCGACGGTACATCGGCTCCGAGGTGATGTCGCGCCCGTCGAACCGGATGCGTCCCCCGTCGGGACGGATGAGCCCCGTGATCATGTAAAACGTCGTCGTCTTCCCCGCCCCGTTGGGACCGAGCAGGCCCACGATCTCGCCCTGCTCGAGTGCCACCGTGACGTCGTTCACGACCCGGCGGCCCTTGTAGATCTTCACCAGGCCGTGCGCTTCGAGCCGGCTGCCCCCCGCCACCACCGGGTGTGCGCCGCTCACCGACTCGGCGCGCGCCAGCGCGCGCTCCGCCGCCTCAAGCAGCCGGTCGGCCATCCCATTCCGATCCGCGACGAGCCTGCCCCAGGCGTCGGGCGTAAACGCCACGGGGGCGTCCTCGCCGAGCGCAGCCACGGGATACGTGATGAGCTTCAAGAGGGCAAGCCGCGGCAGCACGGACGTCCGGAGGCTCGATCGGAACTCCTCGACCGACAGACCGCTCAGCTCGGCAAGGTCGGTGGCGCGGGCGTGCGCGCGCAGTTTCAGGAATTCCTCGCGATAGGCCACGGCGACATGACCGAACGGCGCGCGGCCGTCGCCGTCGGCCACCCGGGCGAGCGCCGCCGCCGCGAGCGGGAGCGACGAATCCCGCGCGGAGAGGAGATTCTCCAGGTTGGCGTGCAGCGAGGCGCCAGTCATGGAGCTGACACTTTCTTTCTGGCCTTCGTGCTGTCGGGCGGGGCCGGGGCCCTCTTCTTGCCTTTGGTGCTGTCCGGGGGGGCCGGCGGCCGGGGCTCCAGGTGCACGCCGTCGGCCTGCCCGGTCGCGCGCACGGTGTCGATCTTGTCGCCCAAGAGGATGGCGTCGATGACCGCGCCGCGCGTGTAGTTGAGCGACGGGCCGAGCGTCGAATCGCGCCGATTGTAAACGTGCGTGAAGACCCGCGCCCCCCCGCGCGCGAGTAACTCGTGCAGCTGCGTCTTCGGCTTCCCGCCCCGACTCGCCGAATCAGCCACCGGCCGCCAGCGCGCCGTGAGCGAGTCGCCGCTGATCCAGTCCACGTCCGACGCGGCGCTGGAATCGCGGTGCTGCGCGGCGCTCGAGTCCCGTTTCGAGGTGGCGTAGGTGTGCCCGAACCCCCGTGCTTCCGTGAGCACCTGCTCGGGCACGTCGAGTGCGAGCGAATCGGCGCGAATCGTCGTGCGCGCGGAGACCGCGCGCGCCCGCACCGAATCCTTGGGCCCCCATGCATTGGCCCGCTGGAGCCGCTTCCGGTCGATGTGCAGGTGGATCGTGTCGGCGGTGAGGCGCCAGTCGCCACTGGTCGCGACGCCGTTGCCGAGCGCCTTCACCAGGCGGAGTTCGCGGCCTTGGAGCCCGAGTTCGATACGGGTGCCGGTGAGGGTGTAGGCCTCCGACCCCTTCCCTGCGACTTGGGGGTTGCCCACCAGTACGCCCTTCCCGGCGCTCTGATCGAGCGCGAGCGAATCCCCCCGCGCGGCGAAGTCGCTCCGGTCGATCGTCACGCTCCCGCCCCCCCACATACGATCGTTACCCTTGAAGCGTACCCGGTCGGCGACGATGACATACGGCTCGGCCGAATCGGGCCCCGAGCGGTAGTCGATCGTCGGACGCCCCGACGCATACATCTCGAGCGTGTCGCGTACGCCCTTGACCGCCCGGTAGTAGATCAGGTTTGGTCCGCGCAACACGGATCCGTTGCTCCGGTTCACGGCCACCACGTTCTTATGTGCCTCCAGCCACTCCTGGCGGAGGTGATACAGCGCCGTCACGGCGTCGAGCGTAATCGCCGTGTCCCGAATGTGCACGAGGGTCTTCGGGCCGAGCATGTCGAAGCGGCCGATCCCCTGATAGTACGCCACGCTGTCGGCCGAGAGCGTGCTGCCTGTCCCGAGGCAGTGGGCGAGCACCCCGCCACCGGCGTAATAGTTCTTCTCGTGCGGGCCGACGGCGACTTCGCTGTACTTGCCGCCGATCGAGTCGACCTGGATCGTGCACGGCCGCCCCGCCGCCGTGTCGGCGGAGGGGGGCGACGGCTGCTGGACGAGCGCGGCGAAGAACATTGCGGCCATCATTGACTCGGGAGCGTGAGCTTGCCGCCCGTCCCCGTCGGGCGGACCGCCGTCACCGTCTTGAAGTCCGGGTCCGACGTGAAGCCGTCCCCCTTGATATGACGGGTCGGCTCCTCGAACTCGAACGGCCGATCGGAGCTCACCTGATTCTTCGCTTGGGAATAACGCAGCACCGTGGTGCGCAGCGTCGCCCCGTCGGTTCGCACCACGACGACGTTGCCCCGCGCCTCCATGTCGCCCGTGCGCCAGTGGTACGTCCCCTCCCGCGACGTGAGCGTCGACGTCTCGGCCCCACGCGGGTCGTAGAACGTGATGTGCACGCTCCGCAGCTCGGCCGTCTGCGAGGGGGAGTAGAAGTACGCCGAATCGGCCCGGACCCGGGCGCGCTGAATCCCGCCTTCGGTCATGTAATGCGTCATGTTGCGCAAGACCTGATCGGCGGAGTCCGTCGCCTGGATCGTCGCCGTGGGCTTGATCCCACCCTCGCACGCCGCCGCCGCGGCAACGACCGCCACCGCTAGGGGCCACAGGATCCCGTACCTCACACCGCCCCCGCTCGCAACAGGTCGTGCAAGTGCACCATCCCGACGACCTTGCGCCCGCCGTCGAGCACCGGAAGCGCCATGATGCCGTGCTGCTCCATCACACGGACGGCGGCACCGGCGAGCTCCTCGGCGGTCGTGCTCTTGGGGGTGCGCGTCATCGCGTCGCGGACCGGCACGTCGAGAAACTGATCCGTCTTCTCCATCAACCGCGTCAGATCGCCCGCCGTCAGCACCCCGAGGAGGCTTCCGCCCGCGTCCACCACCGCGACCGTGCCGCGCTGCTCGGCGAGCAGCACGACGCACTCGCGCATGGGACGCTCGGGCGCGAGCGTCGGAATCTTCGCACCGGCGACCATCACGTCGGCGACCCGCAACAAGAGATTCCGGCCGAGCGCCCCCCCGGGGTGGAGGACGGCGAAATCTTCGCGCCGGAAGCCCTTCACCTCGAGCAGCGTGACCGCGAGGGCATCCCCCAGGGCCAGGGCGGCGGTCGTGCTCGCCGTAGGGGCGAGCGTCTCCGCACACGCCTCCTCGCCCACCGCCGCGTCCAGCGCGACGTCCGCCTGTCGCGCGAGCAGGCCTTCGAGGTCGCCGGTGATCGCGATGATCGGCACGCCCAGCCGCCGCAACTGGCTCACGAGGCCGAACAGGTCATCGGAGGCGCCGCTCTTCGAGACGAGCACGGCCACGTCGTGTCGCCCCACGATGCCCAAGTCGCCGTGCAGCGAATCCACGGGATGGAGGAACGAGGCGGGGGTGCCGGTCGAGGTGAACGTGGCGGCCATCTTCCGCGCGATGAGACCGGATTTTCCGAGTCCGGAAACGATCACCCGCCCCGTGGCCGCCGCGAGCAGGCGCACGGCGGCCGCGAAGGGCGGCCCGAGACGGTTGGCGATCCGGGCGATGGCCTCGGCCTCGAGGACGAGCACCCGGCGCCCCCGCTCAACGAGATCGTCCGGCTCCATGCGGGACATCGCCGCGCTCCACGAAGTACGTCGTGAGGAACTCGCGCCACTCCCCTCGAGCCTTGAGAATCAGTTCGGCAACCTCGCGCACCGCGCCCGACCCGCCCGGCGTGCGCGTGACGAACTGGGCCGCCTCCTTGACCTCCGCCACGGCATTCGCTACGGCGACGGAGAGGCCCACCCGCGCGAGCACCGGGAGGTCGGCCAGATCGTCGCCCACGAACGCGCACTGCTGCCACGTGAGGTTGCGGCGGGTCAGCAGGGCCTCGAGCGCCGGAACCTTGCGCGCCGTGGGGTCCTGGATCAGCTCGTCGACCGACAACTCCCGCGCCCGCGCCACCGTGGCCGAAGACTCCCGCCCCGACACCCAGGCCACCAAGAGACCGACGGACTGGAGCATCCGGATGCCGAGGCCGTCCTGGATATGGAAGCGCTTGAGCTCCACGGGATGATCCCCTACGACCCCAAGGTACAGGCCGTTGTCGGTGAGCACCCCGTCCACGTCGAGCGCGACGAGCTTCAAACGGCGGGCGATCGCGGCGTCGAGCACCGTCACCTCCGCGCCCGCGCGAGAGGCGCGGCGGGTCCGTCGCGCCGGGCGGGCGCGGGTTCCGACCGCTGCGACGCGGGCTCGGCCGCCCCCCGCACCCGGTGCCACACGTCCAGGGCGATCGTCACGATGGCTTCAAGCTCGTGGAGCGGCACCATCGTGGCGCCGTCCGAGGGCGCCCGCGCGGGATCGGGATGCGTCTCGAGGAAGAACCCGTCGGCGCCCGCCGCCGCGGCGGCATACAAGAGCGGCGGCACGAAGGCGCGAAGCCCGCCGCTCGCCCCAGCGTCGCCCGCCCCGGGCTGCTGGACCGCGTGCGTCGCGTCATAGACGACGGGGCCGCCACAGGCGGCGCGCAAACGCGCGAAGCTGCGCATGTCCACCACCAGGTCGCCGTAGCCGAAGAAGGTGCCGCGTTCCGTCACCGCGACCTCGGGCGCTCCGCCCGCCCGGACCTTCTCCACGGCGCCCGCCATCGCCTCGGGCGACATCCACTGCCCCTTCTTCACGTTCACCGCGCGGCCAGCCCGCCCCGCCGCCACGAGGAGATCGGTCTGCCGGCAGCGAAACGCCGGGATCTGCAGCACGTCCGCCACCTCGGCTGCTGCGGGCACCTGCGCCGGCTCGTGCACGTCGGTGAGGAGGGGTAGGCCGGTCGCCGTGCGCACCCGCGCCAGCGCTTCGAGGCCCGGCTCGAGACCGGGTCCCCGGGCGCCCGCGAGCCGCGCACGGTTCGCCTTGTCAAACGACGCCTTGTAGATCACGGGCACCCGGAGCTTCACGCTGAGCGCGGCGAGCGCCTCGCCGACTCGGCGGTTCACATCGTCGGATTCGACGACGCAGGGCCCCGCAATCAGGAACGGGGCGGCCCCGAAGTACGGCCCCATGTCAGTCTGGTCGGACCGCGAACTCGGAGCGCCCGGCCTTCGTGGCCGATGCCCCAGCCGCGCCCCGCCGCCGGCTGCGGCCGTGCTGGCGCGCCGCACCCACGAAGCCGGCGAACAGCGGGTGCGGACGGGTCGGCCGGGACTTGAGCTCGGGGTGGAATTGGCACCCGATGAACCACGGATGATCCGGCAGCTCGATCATCTCGACGAGCGAGCCATCGGGTGACAGGCCCGAGGAGCGCATCCCGAACTC
>DATLKW010000127.1:0-2161 GCA_035538175.1 Gemmatimonadales bacterium
GTACCCGCGGGCGTTGCGATCGAGCCCCGCCACCCGCTCGTCGATGTAGTTGCCGGGATGCGACACCACCAAGGGGATCCCGAACGCACGGCAGCGCGCGAGCTCGCCCGTGAAGGCGGCGATGCTCTTGCGGCGCAACGTGTCGTCGGGCGAGGCGAGGTTGATCAAGTAGCTGTCGTGCGACACCACGCGGCGGATCCCGCTGGCCGCGAGCGCGGCCTGGAACCGCGCCACATCGTCAGCGCGTACCCGGGGCTCCCGCCATTGATTCGGTGTCTTCGTGAATACCTGAATCGCATTCGCTCGGATCGCGACGCCTCGGGCGGGCGCCGCGGCGAGGCCGCCCGCGCTCGAGACGTGGGCGCCGAGCAGGTCGTCGGGCATGCCCCTCTCCGGGGGGCGGGGGCGGCCCGACTGTCTCCGCCTCACGCCGCCCCTGACCCCCCCCACGGTTCCTCGGTGAAAGCGAGCCGCGAGATCAGCGGGACGAACCGCACCCCGCCCGCGTGCCGCTCGATCAACCCCGTGGGTCCGCGGTCGAGAACGACGAGCTCCTGGGTCGACAGATCCCCAACCGGGATCACCAGCCGCCCCCCGGGAGCGAGCTGCTCGGTGAGTGGGGTCGGCACCGCGGGCGCTGCGGCCGTCACGATGATGCGGGTGAAGGGGGCGCGCTCGGGCCAGCCGCCGGCGCCGTCACCCAACCGAGTCTCGATGGTCGTCAGGGCGAGCCGACGGAAGCGCTCCTCCGCTTCGACCAAGAGGTCAGGGAGGCGCTCGACCGTGTATACGCGCGCGCCCAGGTGTGCGAGAATCGCCGTCTGGTAGCCCGATCCGGTCCCAATCTCGAGCACGCGGTCGCCGCGCCGCGGTGCGAGCGCTTCTGTCATGACCGCCACGATGAGCGGTTGGGAGATCGTCTGCCCATTCCCGATCGGGAGCGGGGTGTCCTCGTAGGCGTCACGCGCGAGATGTCGGGGGAGAAACCATTCGCGCGGCAGCCACCCCATGGTCGCGAGCACCCGCTGGTTCGAGACCCCTCGTGCCGCGAGCTGCGTGGCGACCATGTGCCGGCGCGGGCGCCGCGTTTCAGGTGCCGGACCGCCCACGCGCCGCCCCCCTCGGTTGCCGTCCCATGGGGTGAACTATACCTTGACCCCCTCCAACCTGCGGCCGAGAGCGTTGCCCCAACCCATCCAACCCCGCTTGCTCCTCGTCGGCGACGCGGCGGTTCGCCCCGATGGGCTCGAGCGCTTCCTGGTGCGGGGCGGCTTCCAAGTGACGGAGGCGGCCTACCCGCTCGCCGGGCCCGATCGGGTCGAAGCCCAGCCCCCTGACCTGGTCCTCTTCGCGATCGGCGCCAAGGATGCGCGGCTCACGCAAGCGGTCCGCGATCTCGCGACCGCGGCGCGGTTCGCGGGCGCCCCAGTCATCGTCCTCGTGGCAGACGGCGGGCCCGAAGCGGTCGCCGACGCCCTCCAGGCCGGGGCCCAGGACGCCATGGCGGGCCCGGTGCACTTCGGCGAACTGCGGGCCCGGATCGACGCCGATCTCCGCCTGCGCCGTGACTTGCACGACGCCCAGGACGCCCTGCGGACCCGCGACCTCCTGTTCGACATCTTTCAGGAGGTATCGGCCGTGCTGCGCGCGGACGAGATCTTCCAAACCCTGGTGCGTCGGGTGGGGCAGGCGTTCGGGCTCACCCATTGCTCCTTCGTCCTCTCGGCGCCGGGCGAGGACAAGGGCCGGGTCGTAGCGGTGTACGAAAACCCGGCGATTCGCGACCTGCGCGTCGAGCTCGACCGCTATCCGGAGATCCAGGAGGCGATCCGCACGGAGCGCCCCGTCATCATTCACGACGTGCGGGAGCACCCCCTCTTCGAGTCGATCCGCAAGCGCTGGGTCCAGCAGCAGATCGACGTGAACGTGCAATCGGCGGCGGCGCTGCCGGTGTTCGTCCAGGGGCGGGCCGCGGGCGTCTTCTTCCTGCGCACGGTGCAGGGGGACCCCCCGCTCCGCAACCAGGACGTCACGTTCGCCAACACGATCGCCCAAGCGGCGGCCCGGGTGCTCGAGAACGAGGAGCGGCGAGCGGCCATCTATCGTCGGCAAATCAGCGCCGGGGTCACCGACGTGCTGACGGGGTGCGCGAGCCTCGACG
>DATLKW010000128.1:0-15331 GCA_035538175.1 Gemmatimonadales bacterium
GGGTGGCTTGAGCAATGCGATCCGCGCGTCGATCGCGGCCACGTCACACGCCTGCGGGCATACCTAAGACTAACCGATCGGGGTAGTTTAGACGACCGACATGCCGACGCGGCTCGTCATCACCGCGGTGTGCCTGCTCGTGCTGGGCTTCGTGATGTGTCGCGGGGCACTGCGCGCACTCGGCGGGGGACGCTGGATAGGAGGCGCAGTTCGTGGCCTCACCGGCCTGCTCCTGCTCGCCCTCGCTGCGCTGGCTGGCGCCATCGTCGCGGGCCTGCGCACCTACCACGCCCTCACCCTCGAGGTCCTCGCGGCCACCGTTACCACTGACCCGCTCGGCCCCCAACGCTTCCGAGCCACGATTCTCTTCCCCGACCGACGCCTCGCCATGTACGACCTGGCCGGCGACGCCCTGTACGTGGACGCCCATATCCTCAAGTGGCATCCCTGGGTGAATATCCTGGGGCTGCACACCTCCTACGAGCTCGATCGCGTGGCCGGTCGCTACTCAACCGTCGCGGACGAGCGCACCAAGCCCCGGACGGCGTACGAGCTCGCGCAGCCTACCTGGATCGATCTCTTCGCCCTCGCTCGGCGTCGCGTGCTCGGGCCGCTGGCGGACGCGGAGTACGGCTCCGCGGCCTTCGTCGCGGGCATCACCCACGCCCAATACGAGATCCGGGTCTCCACGACGGGCCTCCTGATCCGGCCTGCCGTGCGGACGTCGCTCGAGCCGGGAGAGGCCCACTAGCCGGCGAGACGCGAGCGATGGGCCTGGGAGGGGCGCACCACCGCCTTGGGAGACCCAATCGCCGCCGAGGGCATCCTCGCAACGTGCCGCCCCTTGGCGACCTGATGCGGGCGAACCCGGGCGATTTGATCCAGCGTGCGTCGAGCTCGAAACCCCAAGCGGGGCCATCGAGGTGCGCCTCCCCTGCACGAGCATCGCCGATGTCGATCTCCTGACGATCGGGGGTGGGATCGCGAACCGGTTCACGCCTCAGGTGCCCGAGCGGCGGGCCGGGGGGGGGCGGAGCTGCGGTTCTCTACCGGTGCGGGGGGAGAAGGCGCACAATCGCCCGCAGCGTCAGGGGAACATCACCCTCGAGCCAGAATGAGCCTCACCAGCGGGCCGGACGTCCCGCTGCACAGGCGGGGCCGCACTAGCCCCTGCGCTCTCCTAGGTCGAGGCGAGCTTGCCGATCGGCAGCCGCCGCACTCGCCTCCCCGTCGCCGCGAAGATCGCGTTGCAGACCGCTGGCGCGATCGGCCCCACCGCGGGCTCGCCGATCCCCCCCTGCTTGTCGGTGCTCGGCACGACATGCACTTCGACCCGCGGCATCTCGGCCAGGCGCAGCATCGGATAATCGACAAAGTTTCCCTGCTTCACCCGGCCGCGCTCGATCGAGATCTCGCCGTACAGCGCGGCCGTGAGGCCGTATACCACCCCGCCCTGGAGCTGCGCCTCGATCTGCCCGACGTTGACCGTCGGGCCGCAATCGACCGCGCACACGACACGATGCACGTGCACGTTGCCGTCCGATCCCACGGAGACCTCCGCCACCTGTGCGCACGTCGTCGGCTCCCACTCGGCCAGCGCGATGCCGCGCCCGCGGCCGGGCGGGAGCGCCGTGCCCCAGCCGGCCTTCTCAGCCGCCAGCTCGAGCGTCCGCAGATGGCGCGGTTTGTCGTGCAGCAAGCTTCGCCGCAGTTCGTAGGGATCCTTGCCCGCGGCCGCCGCCATCTCGTCGAAGAAACACTCGGTGACGAACGCGTTCTGCGAGATGCCCACGGAGCGCCAGAAGCCTCGCGGCACGGGCAAGAGGTCGACCGCGACCTGGTCGACCAGCACATTCGGGACCTGGTAGGGGAGGTTAGCGGCGCCATCGACGAGCGTGCGGTCGATGCCCTTCTCGAGCGGACCAAACTTGAGTAGGATCGGCGGCGCGACGATGCGGTGCGACCAGGCCACCGGGTTGCCCGCGGCGTCGAGCGCCCCCGCGAACTTGTTATAGCCCGCCGGGCGATAGAAGCCATGCTGCACGTCGTCCTCGCGCGACCAGATCACCTTGACGGGCGCCCCCACCGCCTTCGACACCCGCACCGCCTCGGACACGAAGTCCGGCTCGAGCCGACGCCCGAAGCCACCGCCCAAGAATGTGGTGTGAATGCGGACCTGCTCCTTGGGGAGGCCCGTGAGCTCCGCCGCCACCTCCTGCGCGCGGGTCTGGTTCTGGGTCGGCGCCCAGAGCTCGCACCCGTCCGCGCGCACGTGCGCCGTACAGGTCATGGGCTCCATCGTGGCGTGATGCAAGAACGGCACTTCGTAGATTGCCTCGATCCGCTTGACCGCTCCGGCCAGCGCGGCAGCGGGGTCGCCGGTCTTGCGTGCTTCCACCCCAGCTTGCTCCGCCAGCCGCGCGAACTCCGCGCGGATCCCGTCCGAGTTGAGCGCGGCGGCCTCGCCGTCGTCCCATTCGATCTCGAGCGCTCGACGCCCCGTGACCGCCTGCCAATATGTGTCCGCCACCACGGCCACGCCCGCGGCGCAACCCACCGCCCAGGCGCCCGTCCCCGTCCACGGGCTTGGCTCCAGAGGCACCACGGCGCGCACCCCGGGCACGGCCTTCGCCTTTGCCGCGTCGAAACGCTTGAGCGTGCCCCCGAACACCGGGCAGCGCTCGATTGACGCGACGAGCATGCCCCGCTCCCGGACATCGATCCCATATACCGCGCTTCCGTCCACCTTGGCGGGCGTGTCGAGACGCCGCACCCGCGTGCCGAGCAGGCGAAAGTCCTTCGGATCCTTGAGCGGCGGATCTGGGGGGACGGGTAGCGTGGCGGCGCGCTGAACGAGCTGACCGTAGGAGAGCCGACGCTTCGTCGCGGCGTGCACCACGCTCCCGCGCTCCGCGCGGCATGCCGCGCGATCCACGTTCCAGGTGGTGGCGGCGGCGCTTACCAGCATCTCGCGGGCCGCCGCCCCGGCCTTGCGGAGGATGTCCCACGACGTCCGGATCGCCGTGCTGCCGCCCGTGGACATGCGGCGCGACCACCCGGCCGCGTTCTCGGGGACCGGCCCAAGCCGTACCTTCCCCCAATCCGCCTCGAGCTCCTCGGCGAGGATCATCGCGAGGCCCGTGTGCGTGCCCTGGCCCATCTCGGACTTGTCTACGGTCAGGGTCACGATGCCGTCCGACCCGACCCGCAGCCAGGCGTTCGGGGCGAAGGCGTCGTCCGCGCGGCGCGCCGCGACGGCAAGACGGGGCGGCAGGTAGAAGGAGAGGACGAGGCCGGTGCTGGCCCTCACGAAATCGCGGCGGCTGATGCGGGCGCTCATGACACTTCCTCCGCCTGGGGTGCGACCGCTCCTCCCGCCCCGCAATGGAGCGGGAGAGCGGGTTCGAGGCTCGAGGCTACGCGAGTTTGCCGATAGGCAGCTTCCGCAGTCGCTTGCCGGTCAGGACGAATAGGGCGTTCGCCACCGCAGGGGCGATCGGCGGCGTGCCGGGTTCCCCGACGCCTCCCTGCGCATCGGTCGACGGCACGATGTGCACCTCGACCCGCGGCATGTCGGCCATGCGCACCATCGGGTAGTTGTGGAAGTTGCTCTGCTGGACCCGGCCCTTGTCGATCGTAATCTCCCCCCCCAGCGCCGCCGTGAGCCCGTACACGATCCCGCTCTCCATCTGCGCTTCGACGATGCTCGGGTTCGCTACCGGCCCGCAGTCCACCGCGCAGACCACGCGATGCACGCGCGGCGTCCCGTCCGGCTTGAGCGAGACCTCCGCCACCTCGGCGACGTAGCTGTCAAATGCCTTCCAGACCGCGATCCCGCGCGCCTGCCCCGCGGGCAACGGCGTCCCCCACCCAGCCTTGGACGCGGCGAGATTCAAGACGCCGAGATGACGCGGTGCCTTCCCGAGGAGATCGCGACGGTAGGCGTACGGGTCCTTCTTCGCTGCGTGCGCCAGCTCGTCGATGAAGCTCTCGACTACGAACGCATTGAAGGAGTTGTTCACCGACCGCCAGAACCCGACCACGATCCCGGTGTCGGGCATGTGATAGTCGACGTGCACGTTCGCGATCGCGTAGGGCATCTCCACGCCGCCCTCGACTGCTTCGCCGTCAATCCCGTTCTTGACCATCTGCGGAAACACGCGCGCCATAATGGATGGCGCCACGATGCGGTGCGTCCAGGCCACGGGCTGACCGCTTGCATCGACGCCGGCGAGGAACCGATGAAAGGAGATGGGACGATACTGGTCGTGTTGGATATCGTCTTCTCGCGACCAGACGACCTTCACCGGTGCACCCACCGCCTTCGACGCCTCGACCGCCTCTTGAATGAAGTCCATCTCGAAGCGCCTGCCGAACCCCCCACCGAGGTAGGTGGTATGGATCTGCACTTTCTCCGGCGGTACGCTCGCGATCTTCGCCGCGAGCCCTTGCGCAAACTGTTGCGCCTGCGTCGGCGCCCACACGTCCACCCCATCCGCGCGCACGTGCGCCGTGCAATTCATCGGCTCCATCGTGGCGTGTGCGAGGAACGGCAGCTCGTAGTCCGCCTGGAGCCTCGTCGCCGCCGTGGCCAGGGTGGCGTCCGGATCGCCGTCATGGCGGACCTGAGCCCCCGGCTGCCCTGCCCGCTCGGCGAGCAGGTGAGAAATCGTGGCACTCGACACCTGCGTGTTCGGACCCTCGTCCCACGTGACGTCGAGGGCGTCCCGCCCCTTCTTGGCGTACCAATAGCCGTCGGCGAGGACGGCCACGCCCGAAGAGATCTGCACGACCGCCTTCACGCCGGGCACGGCCTTCGCCTTGGCGGCGTCAAAGCTCGCCACCTTCCCGCCGATCGTGGGACAGCGCGCCACCACGGCGACCAGGAGCCCGGGTTGCTTGACGTCAATCCCGAACCCCGCCGAACCGTCCACCTTCACGGGGGTGTCGAGCCGCGGCACCCGCGTGCCAAGGATCTTCCAGTCCTTGGCTTCCTTGAGCGACGGGTTCGCGGGGACGGGCAGCGCGGCGGCCTTGGTCGCGAGCTGCCCATAGGTGAGGCGGCGCTTCGTGGAGGCGTGGACGACGGCCCCGCGCTCAGCGTGGCACTCGGCCTTGTCGACGCCCCACGTCTGGGCGGCGGCGCCGACTAGCATCTCGCGCGCCGCGGCTCCGGCCTTGCGGAGCGGCGTCCACGCCGCGCGCACGCTCGTGCTGCCGCCCGTGCCCTGGAATCCGAATAGCGGGTTGGCGTAGGCGGGGTTCGCGGGTGCAAACTCGATCTTGATCTTCGTCCAGTCCGCGTCCAGCTCCTCGGCGAGGAGCATCGGGAGCGCGGTGGCGACCCCCTGACCCATCTCCGAGCGGTCGACCATCACCAGGACGCTCTCATCCGTGCCGAGGCGCAACCACGCGTTCGGGGTGAACGGCACAGCCGGCGCCGGACCGAACGGGCCACTTGCCGGGAGATGGAAGCCGATCACGAGCCCGGCGCCTGCGGCGCCGGCCGTTTCGAGAAAATCGCGGCGCGAGATCATCCGGGAGCCGGCCATATCACGCCCCCTTTGCGGCGCGGTGGATGGCGGCGCGGATGCGCTGGTAGGTGCCGCAGCGGCAGATGTTCGTCATCGCGTCATCGATCTCCGCGTCCGTGGGCTGCGGCTTCGACGCGAGTAACGCCGCCGCGGCCATGATCTGGCCCGACTGACAGTAGCCGCACTGCGGCACGTCTTCGGCAATCCAAGCGCGTTGCACCGGATGCGAACGGTTCTTCGACAATCCCTCGATCGTCGTGACGCGCTTGTTCGCGACGGCGGAGATGGGGAGCACGCATGTGCGCGTGGCCACCCCGTCCAGATGCACGGTGCAAGCACCGCATTGGGCGATGCCGCACCCGAACTTCGTCCCCGTAAGCCCGAGGGTGTCGCGCAACACCCAGAGGAGGGGTGTGTCGGGAGCGACGTCGACTGTTTCGCGCTTGCCGTTGACGGTGAAGGAGATCGGCGGCATGAGGGAGCGTCCTCTGGAAGATGGTGTAACGTGTCGCCCGGTCCCGGAAGAGGGAAGGGGGTTCGTCCTTTCCGAACCTCCCCGACCGGGGCATGTTCCCGGGCACCGTGACCGTGTCGCTCCCACGCATCACCTACGCTCGCCGCCTGGGTCTCTTCTCCGCCACCATGGCCGTGATCGGCGGCATCATCGGCTCCGGGGTATTTCTCGGCCCCGAGGTCGTGGCGGCCCGCGTCGGCACCGCGGGCCGCACGCTTGCCGCGTGGGTCGTGGGCGGGATCATCGCGCTCGCGGGTGCCTTCTGCTTCGGCGAGCTCGGCGCCCGACGGCCCCGCGCGGGCGGGGGCTACGTGTACCTGCGGGATGCGTTCGGACCGCTCCCGGCGTTTCTGTACGGTTGGGCCCTGCTGCTCGTCGTGGCCACGGGCGCCACGGCCGCCGTCGCCGTCACCTTCGCCCGCTACGCGGTGCTCGTCACCGGACTCTCGCCGCGCACGACGCTGCCCGTCGCCATCGGCGCGATCGTCCTCCTGTCGGGCGTGAACTATCGCGGCGTTGCACCGGCGGCCCGCACCCAGAACGTCTTCACGCTGCTGAAACTCGCGGCCCTCGCCGCGCTCATCGTGGCGGGCCTCGTGGTGCACCCCGCGGCGCACGCAGACCCGGCGGCTGCGGGCCTTGCCCCGACCGGGGAACCGCGGGCCCTCGTCGTCAGCCTCGGCGCCGCACTCGTGCCCGTACTCTTCGCCTACGGCGGATGGCAACAGACGAATTTCATCGCCGAGGAGCTGATCGCGCCCGAGCAGAACCTGGCGCGCGCCCTGGGGTGGGGCGTCACGGGCGTGGTGGTCGTCTACGTGCTCGCCAACCTCGCCTATCTGCGGGTGCTCGGCGCCGCGGGACTCGCGACGAGCACGGCGCCCGCGGCCGACGTCATGACCTCCCTCCTCGGTCCCACCGGACGACGCCTCATCAGCGCCGGCATCGCGGTGTCGACGTTCGGATTCCTGAACCTCGTGATCCTCGTGACGCCGCGGGTGTTTCAAGCCATGGCCGCTGACGGCGTGTTCCTCGAGCGCTTGGCCGCGCTCCATCCGACCTACCGCACCCCCTCCGGTGCCATCGTGCTCATGGGCGCCTGGTCGATCGTCCTCGCGCTCTCGGGCACCTACGCCCAGCTCCTCGACTACGTGGTCTTCGGGGACTGGATCTTCTTCGGCCTCACCGTCGCGAGCCTCTTTATCTTTCGGGCGCGTGACGGGAGCGGGGGAGGGGAGGACCCAGCGACGCTGGACGGCGCGGCCCCGCGCTACCGGGTACCCGCGTATCCCTGGACCCCGCTGGTCTTTGTGCTGGCGGCGGCGTACGTCGTGGCGAGCTCCATCGGCGCAAACCCACGGAACGCGGGCGTGGGCGCGGGCCTCCTCGCGCTCGGTGTGCCCGCATACTGGCTCTTCCACCGGCCCCAGCGGCGTCGGTGAGACGAACCACCGTAGCGCTCGCGCTCCTCTTCCGCGGCCTCGTCAGCCCCTCCGAGGCCCCGGCACAGAGTCGGACGTGGACGTTGGGTCCCTTCGCCAAGCCCGACCGCGGACACCCGGTCCTCACGCCCCGCACCACGTCGTCCTTCCTCTCCCCGGTGACCGGCAGCGTCGTACACTGGGAGGCGAACGCCACCTTCAATCCCGCCGCCGTCGTCCGGGGCGACACCGTGTACCTCCTCTACCGCGCCGAAGACGACACAGGCGAGCCCAAGATCGGCGGACACACGTCGCGCATCGGCCTTGCTACGAGCGCCGACGGGCTCGCCTTCACGCGCCGCCCAGACCCGGTCCTCTACCCCGACCGGGATGCGCAGGCGCGGTTCGAGTCGCCCGGGGGCGTCGAAGACCCCCGAGTCGTCCAGACCGAGGACTCGACTTACGTGCTCACCTACACCCAGTGGAATCGCGATCGTCCCCGCCTCGCCGTCGCGACGTCGCGTGACCTCGTGCACTGGACCAAACACGGACCCGCGTTCGCAAAGCACGCCGGGGGCAAGTATCTGGACTTGGAGTCCAAGTCCGGGGCGATCCTCGTGCGGGCGGAAGGCAATCGCCTCGTCGCCACCCGGGTGGCCGGGACGTACTGGATGTACTTCAACGTCCCCGACGTCCTCCTCGCGACCTCCGACAACCTGCTCGATTGGGTACCGCTCGAAGATGCGAACGGGATGCCGCTCCGCGTTCTGTCGCCGCGGCCGGGGTACTTCGATTCGTGGCTCGTGGAGGCCGGCCCGCCGGCAATCCTCACCGCGCAGGGCATCGTCGTCCTGTACAACGCCGGCAACAGCGAGCACTACGGGGCGCCCGGGCTTCCGCCGCGCGTCTACACGGCCGGCCAGGCGCTCTACGATTCCCGCCAGCCCTTCAAACTCCTCGAGCGCACCGCCGCGCCGTTCCTCACCCCGACCGAGGACTACGAGCGTACCGGCCAATACGCAGCGGGGACCACGTTCGTGGAGGGCCTGGTGCCCTTCCACGGTAGCTGGTACCTCTATTACGGGACCGCCGATTCCCGAGTGGGCGTGGCGCTCTGGGAGCCGCCACGCCACCACCCAGCTGAGAGAGGACGACCGCGATGACCCTGGTGAAGGTGCCCCCGCCACTCGCGCAGGACGTCGACCTGACGAAGACCTACGACGCCGTGATCGTCGGTTCGGGAGCGGCAGGAGGCATGGCCGCTCACGTCCTCACCAGCCGCGGACTGCAGGTCCTCCTCCTCGAGGCGGGGAAGAAACTGCCTATCGAGCAGGAGCTTCGCTCGATGCAGTGGCCCTACGATCATCCGCGCCGCGGCGGGGCCCCGCCCGGCGCGCACGGCCTCTCGTTCAACGAGTACACCGTTCGCACCCCGCCCTACGCGAAAGGGAGCGCGTACAAGCACGTCTACTCGTACGTCGGCGGGTGGGGAGGCTCGGACTACGTGAAGAACATCCTCGTCGACGAGAAGGATCACCCCTACACGGGCACCCGCTACGCCTGGGTCCGCGCCCGCTGCCTCGGCGGCAAGACGAACATCTGGGGCCGCCTCGCGCTGCGCTTGTCGGACTACGACTTCAAAGGCAAGACCCACGACGGCTACGGTGAGGACTGGCCGATCGCCTACGCCGACCTGGCGCCGTACTACGACAAGGTCGACCTCTACTTAGGGATCGCCGGGGTCAAGGAGAACCTGCCGCACCTTCCCGACAGCCTGTTCCAGCGCCCCACGAAGCTCAACTGGGGCGAGGTCCAACTGCGCGAGCGCCTGAAACAGATGGGCCGCGTCCTCACGCCCTATCGCGCCGGCGTCACCACCGACGGGCTCAAGCACAACCGCTACCGCAGCAAGTGCTTCGGCCGGGGCGCCTGCCACCGGCGGCCCGGCGGCTGCGATATCCACGCCGTCTTCGACTCGCCCACCGGGCTCATCTACCCGGCGATGGACACTGGCCGCCTGACGGTTCGCCCCAACTCGACCGCCCACGAAGTCCTCGTCGACCGCCAGACCGGGAAGGCGCGCGGGATCGCGTTCTTGGACAGCGAGTCCCGCCAGAGCTACGAGGCGAAGGCCAAGGTCGTCGTACTCGCGGCCTCGACGCTCGAATCCGCCCGGCTCCTCCTGCTTTCGCGTTCGCCCCAGTACCCCAACGGGATCGGCAACTCGAGCGGGCACGTGGGCCACAACTTCTGCGAGCACGTGATGGGACCCGGCATCACCGGCCTCGTGAAGGAGCTTGTCGGCAAACCCCATACCCTCGACGACGGCCGGCCGGGGGGCTTTTACGTGCCCCGCTTCCGCAACCTGAAAGACCGCGAGCCAGGCTTCATCCGCGGCTACGGGTTCGAAGGCAACAGCGGTCACTCAATGTTCCCGGCCCACGTCATGCAGACACCCGGCTTCGGGGCCGACTTCAAGAAGACCGTGCGCGATCACGCGGGAGCGTTCATCAGCATGGGCGGGTTCGGCGAGGTGCTCGCGCGCTATGAGCAGTACGTCGACTTGGACCCCGAGACGAAGGACGCCTGGGGGATTCCGGTCCTCCGCTTCCATTACGAGTTCGGGGACAACGAGCGCAAGATGTGCGAGGACATGGTCGCGAGTGCACAAGAAATGTTCGCAGCGGCGGGGATCGAGCCCGTCGGCCTCGACAAGACGATCCTCACCGAAGGGTGGTCGATTCACGAGCTTGGCACGGCCCGCATGGGGACGGATCCCAAGACGTCCGTCTTGAACCAGTTCCAGCAGTCCCACGACGTGCGCAACCTGTTCGTCGTGGACGGCTCGAGTCACGTGAGCGCGTCGTGTCAGAACCCCACGTGGACCATCATGGCGCTCGCATGGCGCTCGTGTGAGTACCTCGCCGACGAATTCCGGAAGGGGGAGCTATGACCGACCCACGGCCTGACGGCGAACGGCGGGCAGCGCCCGAGGGGGTCACGCGGCGCGAGATGCTCGCGGCGACTGCGGCAGCGCTTACCACCCCCCTCCTCCCGATCGGTCGGCCCGTACCGGTCGCCGCGCCCGGTGCGCCCGCCGGCCGGCCCCTGTTCCTCACCGAACACGAGTTCGCGCTCTTGGACGAGCTCAGCGAGCTCATCATCCCGACTGACGCGCAATCGCCCGGCGCCAGGGCGGCCCAAGTGGCTGCCTACTTGGACGCCCGGCTCGCCGAGAGCTTCGAGCCCGAATGGCCGGCGCTGTGGCGCGCGGGCCTCCAGGCCGTGGAGGACCTGTCGCGCGAACGCCTCGGGAAAGGGTTCCTCGAAGCCTCGCCGGACCAGCGGATCGCACTCTTAGGGGAGATGGCGGCCGGCGAGCGCGACCCGAAGACGCCCGCCCAGCGCTTCTTCCGGGATCTGAAAGGGGGGACCGCCCACGCCTACTACACCTCCAAGATCGGCATTCACGTGGACCAGCAGTACAAAGGGAACGTCTATCAAGAGGGCGAATATGCTGGCTACGATGCGACGTGAAACGCTCGCGCCCCCTGTTTGGGCGGCCTTGACAACCGCCCGTTCGGGGGAATCATAGGGGGATTACGCAGGTCCGACCGGCACGATCTCCGTGTGAGGCGGGGGATCGGTCCCGATCAGCGACGAGAACACCGAGGTAACGAAACGCGACAACTGCAGGAACAGGCGAGGGCGATACTCCACTCTCACGGCAGAGGGCGCAGACGTATGAAACTTGTCCGTCACGTCGTTCCGACGCTGCTCGTAGGACTGCTCTCCGCGGTGCGCCTGCACGCGCAGGATACGACGGCCGTGGTTACTGGTCGCGTCGTGGACGCTACGACCCAGCAGCCGCTCCCCAACGTCGAAGTCTCGGTCGTCGGCACGCCGCATCGCGAGCTCTCCAAGAGCGACGGCAACTACCTCATCAGCCGCGTTCCCGCAGGCCCACACCGGCTCCGCGCGACGCGCATCGGTTACGGCTCTCAGGTGCAGGACGTGACGCTCAGCGCGGGTCAGTCGATCGCGGTGAACTTCACCCTCGAGCCCGCGGCCGCGATTCTCGAACCCGTGGTGGTGACGGGCTACGGTACGCAGCGGCGCGAGGCTATTACGGGATCAGTCTCGACGGTAAGTGCGGCTGCGGCGAACGTCGGCGTAGTCAACAACGTCGACCAAATGATCCAGGGCCGAGCGGCCGGCGTCGACATTACACGGAACAACGGCGAGCCAGGCGCGGGAGTCCAGATCTTGGTCCGCGGGGGGAGTTCGATCAGCAACAGCAATGAGCCCCTCTACGTGATCGATGGGGTGGCCATCGACAACCGCCCCACCGAACCGCCGAGTTACGGCATCGGCGGCACGCCACCGCTGCCCCGCAACCCGCTCAACCTGCTCAACCCTGCGGACATCGCCTCAATTACGATTTTGAAGGACGCCTCGGCGACGGCGATTTACGGCAGCCGGGCCGCGAACGGCGTCGTCTTGATCGAAACGAAGAAAGGCGGCACGGCGGGCGGCCCCACCGTCGAGTACGACACTTACGCGGCCACGGCGTCTCCGGCCAATCGCCTCGACGTCCTGACCGCGGGGGACTATACGCAGTTCGTGAACGGTCAGGTGACAGTCTGGCGGGGAGATTCGACCGCCTTCCACGCGAGACATCCGGGAGACACCGTCTTCACCCTGCACTTCGGGGACTCATCGGTGGCCTTCAACGGCCTGAAGCCCTCGCACCAGCAGGCCCTCGGGTCTGCCGTCACCGACTGGCAGAACGCCATTACCCGCACGTCCGTCACGCACAATCATGACCTGTCGTTCTCAGGGGGAAGCGAAGACACACGGTATCGGGCGTCCCTCAACTACATGAAAAATCAGGGCGTCGTACTCTCGAGCGGTCTCGAGCGGATCCAGGGGCGGCTCGCCGCCACGCATCGCGCGCTCGACAACCGGCTGCGCCTCGGGGTGAATGTCACGACGTCGCGCGTGAACAATCAATATACCACGTTCGAGAACCGGGCCGGCTTCGAGGGCGGCGCGTTCCTCAACGCCGTGATCTTCAATCCCACGCAGCCGGTCACAGTCACCGATGCAACCGGGACGCGCTACTACGAGACCGGTGCGGCGTCGGTGCCCTATAACCCGGTGGCGATAGTCCAGCAGATCACGGACATCGGCAACACCACACGGACCCTCGGCAACGCGACCGCCGAACTAGATCTGTTGCCGGGCCTGACGGGGCAGGTGACCGTTGGCCTCGACCATTCGGCCGGCGCGCGGGACACCTACTATCCCAACTCGATTCCCTGGGGAGCAAGGCTCGGTGGAGGACTCGCCCGACAGTACGCGCTCGACCAATCGACGCAGACGCTGCAGACGCTCTTGACCCTGCGGCGCCAGATCGGCGAGATCCACAGCTTGGATGTGGTCGGCGGCTACGAATACACCAAGTTCGCCAGCGACTTGATCATGGCTCAGGGGCAGGGCTTCTTCACCGACGTGCTGACCTTCAACAATCTGGGGGTCGCCACGACGCGGAACGATTCTTCATGGTCAGAGGGGTACCGTCTCGTCTCCTTCCTGTCTCGCGCGAACTACGGCTACAAAGACCGCTTCTTCTTGACTGGGGTGTTGCGGTACGACGGCACGACCAAGTTTGCCGAAGGGCACAAGTGGGCACTGTTCCCCGGTCTGTCGGGATCGTGGCACTTGAGCCAAGAGGAGTTCATGCACAGCACGCCGTTCTCGGACCTGCGGGTGCGTCTGGGCTGGGGTCGGCAAGGCAACCCCGGCATCCCCCCCTATGAATCGCTGCGGATCCTGGAAGGCGGCATCGGTGCGACCTATCCTTGGGGCAGCTCGCCGCAAGCGGGCGTCATCCCGACGCGCAACGGCAACCCCAACCTCAAGTGGGAGCAGACGACGCAATACAACGGCGCGGTTGATTTCGGCCTCTTGAACAACCGGCTCGTAGGGAGTGTCGAGTACTATGTGAAGAACACCTCCGACCTGCTCCTCGAGGTGAACGTTGCGCAACCGGCGGTGGCGTCGACGCGGTTCGAGAATGTCGGCAAGCTGCGGAACCGCGGGTTCGAGGTGACCCTCGATGCGTTGGTAGCGTCGCACCCCGGTCTGACCTGGCGCGCCGGGCTGGTGTTCGCCGCGGAGCGTAACAAGGTGCTCGATCTCGGCCCCTACAAGTTCATCCAGTCGGGGGTCGTCAGCGGGCAGGGGCAGTCCAACGTGTGGGCCGAACGTATCATGGTCTGCGACCCACACAATTCGACGAATTGTCCGGGATATCCGCTCGGCACGTTTTACGGGCCCGTGTTCGTCGGCGTGAGCAACGGACAGCAGATGTTCCGGTGCGTCACGCCGAGCGTGGCTTGCGTCAATGGCACGACCACGTCGGCAGGGCTCACCGACAACGATTACGCCGTCATCGGCAACGCCAACCCGGATTTTACCGTCGGCCTGCACAATCGAGTCAACTGGCGCAACTTTGACATCAGCTTCCTGCTCCGCGCGTCGGTCGGTCAGGATGTGTTCAACAACACCGCGCTCGTCTACTCGACGAAGAGCGACGCGCTGCAGGACAAGAATTTCCTCCGGCCGGCGCTCACCGATGGCACCGGACTCCACGAGCCGGCCGTATACTCGTCCCGGTGGATCGAGCGCGCGTCGTTCCTGCGCTTGCAGAACGTCACAGTGGAATACAACTTGGACGTGCCGATCCTGACGCGCTCGGCGCGGAGTGCCCGGCTGTACGTGTCGGCTGACAACTTGTTCGTGATCACGGGCTATTCGGGCCTGGACCCGGAGGTGTCGAGCGCGAACACGGCGAATTCGGGCGACGTCGGCTTGGCGGCACGCGGCATCGACTATCTCACCTATCCCCGTGCTCGCACCGTGACGGGTGGCCTCCGTATCGCGTTCTGAGGAGCGAGGTCCCATGAAGCGATCATTCGTAAACAAGACGCTGGCGATCGGGGCAGCCGGGTTGTGCGCGGTGCTGCTCGTACCGCTACAAGGCTGCACAAACCTCGATGAGATACCACCGAGCGCCGTTTCGCCGGGGAACTTCTTCCAAAACGAGGCGCAGGTCCTCGCCGGACTCGCCGGCGTCTACGCCCAACTGCGGGGAACGCTGGACGACTACTATGACGTGAGCGAGATCAGCACCGACGAGATGGTCGTGCCCACCCGCGGCTCGGACTGGTACGACGGCGGCGAATGGCTGGACCTCCACCGCCAGACCTGGACGCCGTCGAGTCCCGCCGCGCTCAGCTTGCTCAACGGGGCATACAACACCGCGATGGGCGGCGTGGCGCGCGCCAATGTGATGCTCGAGCAGATCCCGAAGGTGACCCCGCTGCCGGACGCGGCAGTCATAACGGGGGAAGTCCGGACGCTCCGTGCCTTCTACTATTACCTCCTGATGGACCTGTTTGGCGGCGTGCCCGTGGCGACGACGACTGACCTCCAGTCACGGGCGCGCGTCTCGCGTGACTCGCTCTTCAGGTTCATCGAGTCCGAGCTGCTCGGGGCCCGGACGGCGTTGCCCGCCAAGTGGGACGCGGCCAACAAGGGACGCATCACCAAAGGCGCTGTCGACGCGATGCTCGCCAACATGTACCTGAACGCCGGCGTGTTCAAGAAAGACGCGCCGGGGGCCGGGGCCAACCAGATCAACCCCGCTGCCTACAACACCTGCCATAACGTGGCGGTCAGCGGGTCTTCGGACGCGTGCCAGGCAGCCAGCGACCGGGTAGACAGTATCCTCAATTCCGGCGTCTACACGCTAGCGGATTCCTTCCCGCAGCCGTTCCGCTACGACAATCACGCAT
>DATLKW010000129.1:0-3812 GCA_035538175.1 Gemmatimonadales bacterium
CGCTCGATGACGCCGGTCTCCAAGACCCGCAACAGCTTCGCCTGCGCGTCGAGCCCGAGATCGCCGACCTCGTCGAGGAACAGGGTGCCCCGATCCGCCAGTTCGAATCGCCCGACACGTCGCTCGGTCGCGCCCGTAAACGCGCCGCGCTCGTGCCCGAACATCTCCGACTCGACCAGATCCTTCGGGATCGCGGCGCTGTTGACGCACACGAACGGCCGAGTGGCGCGCGCGCTCTGACGGTGGATCGCCGATGCGACAAGCTCTTTGCCGGTCCCCGACTCGCCGGTGATCAGGACCCGCCCCTCGGTCGGCGCTACACGGGCGATCAGGGCCCGCACCTCCTCCATCGCGCGACTCACCCCGACCAGGGGGTCCGCGTGTCCCAGCGCCTCGTGCAGGCGCCGGTTCTCGGCGAGCGTGCGTGCCAGTTCGATCGCCGCACGCAGCGTCGTGACGACCCCCTCGGGGGTGAGGGGCTTCTCGAGGAACTGAAACGCTCCGAGCTTCGTGGCCCGCACCGCGTCGGTGAGGCTCGCCTTGCCGCTCATCATCACCACGGGCACGTCGGGCGCGAGGCGCTTGACCTGCTCGAGCGTCGCCAGACCGTCCGGCCCCCCGGGCATCATGAGATCGAGGAGCACGGCGTCGGGCGCCGCGCGCTCGAGCACCGCGACGGCGGCACTGCCGTTCGCGGCGTCTACGGTGTCGAAGCCTTCCGACTGGAGCAGGGCGCCGACCATCTTGCGGATGTTCGGCTCGTCGTCGACCAACAACACGCGCGGGCTCATCCGGCCGACAGCGTCACGGAAAAGGTGGCGCCCCCCCCGGGCGTCTCGCCCACCGTGATCGCGCCGTTGTGCGCCTCGATCGTCTGGCGCACGAGCGCGAGCCCCAGCCCCGTGCCGTCCGCCTTGGTTGTGAAGTAGGGCTCGAACACCTGCTGGCGGAGCTCGTCCGGAATGCCGGGGCCGTGGTCCGCGATCGCCACCAGCACGCCGGTCCCGTCGCGGCGCACGGCGACGTCGATCACGCCGTGCCCCTGCATCGCCTCGGCCGCGTTGCGCAGCAGGTTGGCGAAGGCGCGTCGCAACGGATCGTAATGCCCGAGCACGCGGCACGGCTCGCCGTTGGCGCGCACGGCGACCGCGACCTCCGGCGGCACGGCGGTCTTGGCGAGATCGGCCAGCAGGTCGACGAGATCGACCTCGCTCTTTGGCCCCTCGGGCAGGCGACCGAACTCCGCAAACTCCTTCGCGAGGTGCTCGAGCCGCTCGGTCTCCGCGGCGAGGACGTCGACCGCGACCGCCGCCCGGGGCTCGGCGTGCACGCCCGCGCGACCGAGCTGATCGACCGCGATGCGCATTGCCGTCAGCGGGTTCTTGATCTCGTGCGCCACGCGCCGCGCGACCTCGCGGAACGCCCGCAACCGCTCCGCCTCGAGCTCGTGCTCGCGCGCGTCGTCGAGCGCCGTTGCGAGCTCCCGCAGCGCCTGGCGTAGTGCCTCGAACTCGGGCGCCCCCCGACTCGCGGGGCCCACCGGCAACGGCAGCCGGCGCCGAATGAGGCGCGTCCAGCCCACGAGCTCGTCCATCGGACGCGACAGCTGGCGCGAGAGATGACCGGCGAACCGCACCGCCGCGAGCACCGCGACCCCCCCGAACACGATCACGACCAGCGCGAAGCCCCCGAAGTAGTAGCGCAGATACGTCTCCGCTCGGCGCGCCATGCTGACCGAGTTGGAGAGCTCCTCGAGGTGGGCGCGCACCGCGGCCCGCTCGGGGGCGGGGAGGCGCGTCGTGTCCATCCGCTCGACCACCTTGCGCGCCGAGGCCGCCATCTCCTCGAGCGCCACCCGCGCCCCCGCGGAGGGGGTGGCCGTGCGGACGGCAAGCGCCCACCCCACCACGGCGAGGGTCGTCGGAACCGCGGTGAGCGCCACGAGGACGACGAAGATCCGCTGGCGGAAGGGAAGTGCCATATTGCTCGATCAATTTAGGGACCTGGCGCGGGTGCGACAATTCGACACACCCGACCGCCGCGCTTCCCACAGCGATCCGAGCCGGCGGCACGCCCCGCCCTTCGCCCCTGACTGCACCGCGAGGCCGACCATCCATGAAGAGCCACACGCATTACCTCTGGTTCAACACCAAGGCGCGGCAGGAGATCATCGACGTGACCGAGCAGGTGGCCGAGCAGGTGGTGGCGAGCACCATCCGCGAGGGCTTGGCGCTCGTGAGCGCGATGCACATCACCGCCTCCGTCTTCGTCAACGACCACGAGTCGGGCCTCTGGGCCGACATCTTGAAATGGTTGGAGACGACGGTGGCGCCGTGGGACCCCTCGCGCTACCGCCACAACGAGACGGGAGAGGACAACGCCGCAGCCCATCTGCGGAGCCTCACGATCGGGCACGAGGTGATCGTCCCCGTCACCGGCGGCAAGCTCGACTTGGGACCGTGGCAGCGCGTTTTCTACGGCGAATGGGACGGACAGCGCAAGAAGCGCGTGGTGATCAAGGTGTTGGGTGAATGAGGACGCTCGGCGAAGAGGGGGATTCTGTTGACACACAAGATGTTACAGGGCTTGTGCGGGGCGACGGACCCATTCGCGGGGCTATCACTTTCGACGCAAGTTGTTTAATTTCAATGCACTGATAGCACGGCAGGACGGGGACGGCGTCGCATCGCTCCGGCTGCGCCTCGCTAGCCCGGCCTCCAGGCCGGCCTGAGCATTGGCGCGCCGACACAGGATCGGCGACCTAGCCCCCCGAACACAGTCCCGCCGCGCGCACCTTAACCGACGACAGACCGACGACGCTGCAACCAGCACCTGTCGCCCCCCTACTGGCGCCCGGCCTCGGGTGCCCAGACCCCCGCTGCGCCCGTCCGCGTCCCCCATCAGCCGAGCGGCTCATCGCTCGACATGGCGGGCGTGCACGGCGCCGCCACTTGGAGCACGACACACAGCCATGAACCAACAGCCACACGCCCATCTCGCGCGACCCCACAAAGAGCCTCCTGCCCATGCGCCGAACGCGGCGCTCTTGATCGACTTCGACAACGTGACGATGGGAATCCGCTCCGATCTCCAATCGGAGCTGAAGCGCCTGCTGCAATCCGAGATTATCCGCGGCAAGGTCGCCGTCCAGCGGGCGTACGCCGACTGGCGACGCTACCCGCAATACATCGTGCCACTCTCCGAGTCGTCGATCGATCTGATCTTCGCTCCGGCGTACGGTTCCAATAAGAAGAACGCCACCGACATCCGCCTCGCGATCGACGCGCTGGAGCTGGTGTTCACGCGACCCGAGATCGGCACCTTCATCCTGCTGTCGGGCGACTCGGACTTCTCCGCCTTAGTCCTCAAGCTCAAGGAATACGGTAAGTACGTGATCGGCGTCGGCATCCGCGAGTCGTCGAGCGACCTCCTGATCCAGAACTGCGACGAGTACTACTCCTACAACGAGCTCGCCGGCCTGACGAAGGAGTCCGACGTCACGCACGTGCGCCACGATCCCTGGGACCTCGTCGTCGAGGCGGTGAAGCAGATGACCGCGCACAACGACGTGATGCGCTCGGATCGCCTGAAACAGGTCATGCAGGAGATCGATCCGACCTTCAATGAGAAGGACGTCGGGTTCTCGCGTTTCTCGAAGTTCGTCGTCGAGGCGGCTCACAAAGGCATGATCCACACGACCAAGCTCGATAATGGCCAGTACGAGATCTCGCTCGGCCCGGGGGTGCCTGGTGCCGCGGCGCTGCCCGGGGTCGGCGCGGGCGCGGCCCCGACCCGGTCGCGCGAGCGGGCCG
>DATLKW010000130.1:0-6683 GCA_035538175.1 Gemmatimonadales bacterium
ACATGATGGCTAGGACCCCGCGTCCGGGCAACGGCCAAAGGGACGGGCCGCCGACGCCGATCAGCCGTCGCGGGCGCGCCGAGTCGCAAGCGCCACCGGTTGGTCCGGGGGATAACCGCTCATACGGCTCGCTCGTCGCGCCTGCTGCGGGGAGCGCCGCACGACCGTCATGTACGGGCCTGTGTCCGCCGCAACACGCCGGTGCCTGGTGGGCTCGTGTCCCGGCGGACACGCAGCGACGCCCGCCGGCTGCGCAACTCCCTACCCTACCGCGAGATGCATCACGGGTCTCGGTGGCCCTCCTCCTGCCTTAGCACGGCGCCCGAGTCAGCTGGTGTTCGATCACGGCGCCGCGCGCGCCCCAATGGAGGAGGTCGTATGCGGAAGCATGGCTTCATCACCTCGTGTCTCATGGTCAGCGTCGTCGCCGCGGGTTGCGGCGGGCCGCGCCGCCCCTCGTCCGACGCCAACGCGGCCGAGGCCCCCGGCACCCCCACCACCGTGTCGCCGCCCGCTGGAACGCCGCCGTCGAACGTCGTGGCGCCGGTGTCCTTCAAAGAGGCGGAGACGGCCTACACGGAGAAACGCTACTCGGACGCGCTCCGACTCTTCACCGCCTACACGAGTGAGCGACCGGAGAACGTTTGGGGTTACTACATGCTCGGCCTGTCCGCCTGGAAGGGGGGAGACCGGGAGACGGCGGTGAAGGCGTTCTCCCTTGCGCTCGAGAAGGATTCGACGCACGTGAAGAGCCACCTCAACTTGGGCCGCGTGTTGATCGAGACGGACCGGGCCGCCGAGGCAATCCCGCACATCGAGGCGGCGCTGAAGATCGATTCCACCTCGGGCGAGGGCTTCCGCGTCCTCGCGCGCGCGAAGCGTACGGCGGGCGACCTGGAGGGCGCGATCACGGCCTACAAGCGCGCGATCGTGCTGGACGGGCGGGACACCTGGTCGCTGAACGGCCTGGGCCGCGCCTACATCGAGTCGGGGAAGTTCGACGAGGCGCTCGGACCCCTGGCGCGGGCGGTCGAGATCGATTCGAGCTCGGCCGTAGTGCAGCGAAACCTCGGCATCGCGCTCGAGCACTCGAGTCGGGTGGATCTCGCAGCACTCGCCAAGAGCTTCGAGGTCGAGGTACAGACGTGGAAGTAACGGTATGCGCATGGGGCGCCGCTCGCGGCGCCCCATGTGGTCCCTAGGCCGGCCGCGCGCGCGCGAAGCCGCCCGGGCGCCAGGCGGCATAGGTCCAAATGACGCCGCTCGCGAATACGGCCGCCGGGATGATCAGCATCGCCTCCCCCAGCGTGCTCCGGTCCGAGATCGCGCCCACCAAAGACGGCGACGGCACGTCGCCCAAGACGTGAATCGTAAAAATGCTCACCGCCACGGCCGTGGCGCGGATGTCGGAGGCCACGACGTTCACGACGGCGGAGTTGATGGGGCCGGTCGAGGCAAAGAGGCAGAGCTCGGCCGCGACGATCGCCGTCCAGTAGACGGCGGGACGCGTGGCCGCGAGCGCGGCGAGGGTGAGCGGCGCCGCCACCATCGACGCGACGCCAGACACCCACAGGTAGGCTTCGCGGGAGCGCCGGAGCATGTAGTCCCCGATCCACCCGCCCGCGTAGGTCCCCGCGAAGCCCGTCGCGACGACGATCGCCCCGAACTGCACCGTGGCCTGGGCCTTCGGGATCCCCCGCGTGCGCTCGAGAAACGCCGGGGTCCAGAACGCCAGGGCGCCGATGGCGAAAGTGTAGGCGGCGTAGCCCAGCACGGTGAGGAGGTAGGGGCGGTTCGCGAACAAGGCGTGATAGGCAGCCCAGGGGGCCACCCTGCCACTCGCGGCCGCGGGGCGGGCACCTCGCTCGGTGGCCTCGCCTGCGTCCTGGGCTCCGCGTGGCGGATCGTACAGCCTGAGGGCGAGCGCCGCGAGCACGAGGCCGGGTCCCCCCGCCACGAAAAAGGCCCGGCGCCAACCGAAATAGTGGTCTGCGAGCCCGCCGACGACGTAACCGAGCGCCGAGCCGACGGGGATGGCGGCGAAGAACGTGGCGAATGCGCGACCCCGCCGCTCCCGCGGGAAGTAATCCGCCAGCAGCGCCGGCGAGATGGTGCCGTAGGCCGCCTCTCCGATCCCTACCGCGGCGCGGGCGGCGAAGAGCGAGGCGTAGCTCCACGCGAGGCCCGCGAGGGCCGTCGCGAAACTCCAGATCGCCACGCCGAGTGCGAGCAGCCTGGGGCGTGAGCGCCGGTCGCCGAGCGTGCCGAATACCGGCGCGGCGACCATGTACACGATGAGGAAGCCGGTCATCAGGGACCCGAGCTCGGTATCCGAAAGGTGGAGCTCGGAATGCTTGATGCTCTCCGCCAGCGCCGCGACGATCCACCGGTCCAGGTAGTTGAACAGGTTGATGAGTGTCAGGACGGCGAGCGCGGTTCGGCCGAGCCGAGCGAACTCCGGTGCTACAGGTGGGTCTTGAGCCATGCGGTGAACAACCCGTACAGGTTCTCGCGCGTGTTCCCGCCCGCGATGGCGTGCGTCCGGTTCGGGTAGATCCGCATGTCGAACTGCTTGTTAGCGGCCTCGAGGCGCTCCACCAGACGCACCGTGTTCTGAAAATGGACGTTGTCGTCGCCGGTGCCGTGGACGAGCAGCAGGCTTCCCTTGAGGCTATCCGCGTACGCGGCCGACGAGCTCTCGTCGTAGCCGGCGGGGTTCTCCTGGGGCGTGCGCATGTAGCGCTCGGTGTAGATCGTGTCGTAGTAGCGCCAATCCGTCACGGGCGCCACGACCAACGCTGCACGGAAGACGTGCGACCCGAGGAACATCGTGCGCGAGGCCATGTAGCCGCCGTAGCTCCATCCCCAGATGCCGATCCGATCCGGGGCCACGAAGCTCCGCGTCGCGAACCACCGGGCGGCCGCGATCTGATCGGCCGATTCGTAGCGTCCGAGGTGGAGGTAGGTGATCCGCTTGAACTGGGAGCCGCGCGCGCCGGTCCCCCGATTGTCCACGCTCGCCACGAGGTAGCCTTCCTGTGCGAGCAGTTGGTGCCACAGGTACTGGGCTCCACCCCACTGATCGGTGACGGTCTGCGAGCCGGGGCCGCCGTAGACGAACAACAGCAGCGGATAGCGGCGGGTGGCGTCGAACTGTTTGGGCTTGATGATCCACGCGTTGAGCTCGACCCCGTCGGGGCCGGGCACCGTGAGGAACTCCGGCGGGCGGAGTCCCAGCTCGGCCACCTTGCGCAGCAGCGCCGCGTTCGGCGCGACCGAGCGCACGAGGGATCCGTCGGCGCGCCGCAGCACCTGGACCGGCGGCACACCCGCGCGCGAATAGGTGTCGAGGTAGAAGTGAGAGGTCGGGTCGAAGCTCGGCGCATGGGTGCCGGGCTCGGCGCGAAGGCGCGTGAGGCCCGTGCCGTCGAGCCCGATGCGGAGCACGGGACGACCGAGGGGTCCGTCGATGGCGCCGCTCAGATAGGCCACCCGTGCCTGCTCATCGACCCCATAGAGGGCGAGCACGTCCCACCCGCCCGGCGTCACGCGGCGCACGAGCGAGCCGTCGCGGTTGTAGAGGTAGAGTTGCGCGTAGCCATCGCGATCCGACAGGAACAGGAACTGCCGCCCGCCGTTGATCCAGCGGGGTTCGTGGGCGTCGACCCACGCGGAATCGGCGTCGGTCATGATCACCCGCGCCGCCCCCGAGCGCGCGTCGGCGAGCAGCAGGTCGAGGCGGTTCTGCCGCCGGTTCAAGCGGGTGAGCCAGATCTCGTCGGGCGACTGGGCGAAATCGAGAGCCGCGACATAGATGTTGTCGTCGGCGCCGAGATCGACCCACGTCGTGTGACCGGTCGCGACGTCGACGACGCCGATCTTGACCCGCGCGTTCGGCGTCCCCGCCTTCGGGTACCGGACGGGGAGGAGGTACGCGTACAAGGAGTCGAAGTCCTCCAGGTAGAACGGCCGGATCCTCGCCTGGTCGAGCCGCCAGAACGCGATGCGAGTGCCATCGGGGCTCCAGCGGAACGCGTCGCGCACGTCGAGCTCCTCCTCGTACACCCAGTCGGAGGTGCCGTTGATCACGTTCTCGCCCCCGTCGCTCGTGAGCGCGGTTTCGGTGCCGGTGGCGAGGTCGGTCATCCAGATGTTGTTGTCGCGCACGAAGGCCACGCGCCGAGCGTCGGGTGAGAACTTGGCGAACTGCTGGTAGCCGGGCTTCGTGCTCACCGGGATCCCGCGACGGGCGACGAGGTCCCACACGTAAAAGGTCCCCTTCGTGTTCTGGCGCCAGACCCGCGCGGAGTTGCTGAAGACGAGCAGTTTGGTGCCGTCCCGAGAAAAGGCGTACTGCTCAATCGCCACGGGGCCGCGGCTCCCGGGCACGACGAGATCGGCGCCGCGGACCAAGAGGCGCTTCGTCCCTGCGATGGCGTCCACTTGATACAGGTCGGTCTGCCCGGAGGAGTCCTCGACCAGGGTGGTGTAGGCCTTCCCGTCCGGGAGCCACTGGGCCTCGACCAAGTCGCTCGTGAAGTCTCGTGAACCCCAGATGCTATGGACCGAAAGCGGCGCGCCCTGATCGCCTTGTGCGGCGAGCGAGCGCACGCCGAGGGCGAACATGGCGAGGACGGCACGGCGAAGGAGACTCGAAGCCATGAGGTCTAACCGCGGGTGGATGGGTGCCCCAAACTTAGCCGCCACCGGGGGACCGTGCCGGCTCGGCAGCGGAATAGGTTTAAGGCTCGGGCGTCGCCGCCCGCGCCCGTGGACCGACGGGCCCGACGGGTCTCGCGGGGTGCGCGAGACGGTGCGGTGTTGCCGCGAACGCGCTGGCCGACGCCCGTCGCTCTGAGGGAGGGTTGATGACGCCCAATCAAGTGGAGCTCGCGGAACGGTTCCGCGCGCTGCATGACGGTCCGGCGATGCTCGTGCTCCCGAACGCCTGGGACGTGGTCACCGCACGGGTACTCGAGGGCGCGGGGTTTCCGGCGATCGCGACGACGAGCGCCGGGATCGCCTGGGCGGCCGGTTACGCCGACGGCGAGCGGATCAGCCGCGCCGAGATGCTCGCGGTCGTTCGGCGCATCACGGCGGCCGTACGCATCCCCGTCACCGCGGACATGGAGGCGGGATACGGGACCACGCCCGAGGCGGCGGCGGAGACGGCGCGCGGGGTGATCGCGGCGGGCGCCGTGGGGTTGAATCTCGAGGATGGAACGAGCCACGGGACGCTGGTGGAGCCGGAGCTCCAGATCGACCGCATTCGCGCCGTGCGCGCAGCGGCCGGGGCGGCGCGGCTGCCACTCGTGCTAAACGCCCGGACCGACGCCTTCGAGGTCACGCAGTGGTCGCCCACGGAGCGGCTGACGGCCGCGCTGCGTCGCGCCAACGGCTATCGGGCGGCGGGGGCCGATTGTCTGTTCGTGCCGCACGTGAGTGACGCCCCGACAATCGGCCGGCTCGCCCGCGAGATCGACGGCCCGCTGAACGTAATCGCCGGGCCGCCCGCGCCGCCGCTCCCCGAGCTCGCGCGGCTGGGCGTACGGCGCGCGAGCCTCGGCCCTCGCCTCGTCCAAGCCACGCTCGGCCTCCTGCGCCGCATCGCGGCCGAGCTGCTTGAGCGGGGGACGTACGACGCGATGGGGGACCTCGTGATCCCCTTCGCCGACCTGCAACGCCTCGTGACCCGGACCCCTTGACGGATTCGAACACTCTGGCATATTTATGCTGTCGCATGAATAAATTCACACTAACCAGGTTAGCCCTGATGCCTGGTCACGCAACCCTGCAGCCGACGACGCCGTCGATCGCGGTCGTCCTTAATCCGGCGACTCCCCCTTCGGGAGCGAGCGGGCGGCGCAGGCGTGCAAGACGATCCCAATGACACCCCGGCCCGCTCGCAACTGAGCGGGCCTTCTTTTTGACCGAGAGTCCGGAGGACGCCGAGCGATGCATCGAGGGAGCGGCACGCGGTGGGCGAACGCCCGCGCGCCCGAGCGCAACCCGTGGCGGGAGCAGGACGCGTGTGGCGTCGGCTTCGTCGCCCGGGCCTCCGGCGAGCGCTCCCCAGAGATCCTGCGGCTGGCGCTCGAAGCCCTGCGCCGCGTGGCGCACCGCGGCGCCGCCGCGACGGACAGCTCGGGCGACGGCGCCGGCGTGCTCACCCAGATCCCCACGCCCCTCTTTTACCGCGAGGCGGCGCGGCTCGGCCTGCCGCTCGCGCCGGGGCAGCCGTTCGCCCTGGGGATGTTCTTCCTGCCTCGCGACCCCGCCGCGTGCGCCCAGGCCACGGCGATCATCGAAGCAGTGGTGCGCGGTGACGGCCTCGCCATCCTCGGGTGGCGCGACGTGCCCGTGCGGCTCGAGTTGCTCGGGGCCGGCGCGCGCACGTCGTGTCCCACGATTCGGCAACTGCTCCTCGCGCCGCCCACCGACGGCGCTCGCGGTGACGACACGGCTTGGGAGCGGTCCCTCTACCTCGCGCGCAAGGCGATCGAGCGGCGCGTGGCGGAGGCGGGATCCGAGCTCGCGCCCGCCTTCGTGTGCTCGCTCTCCGCGCGCACGGTGGTCTACAAGGCGCTTTTGACGGGGACCCAGCTCGAGGGCTTCTACCCGGACTTGGGCTCGCCCGACTTCGCCACGGCCCTCGCCGTGTTCCATCAGCGCTACTCCACGAA
>DATLKW010000131.1:0-3682 GCA_035538175.1 Gemmatimonadales bacterium
GCGAAAAGCTCGATGACCCGGTCGCGATGTACCTCTCCGACATCTTCACCGTGACCGCGAACCTCGCGGGGCTGCCGGCCATCTCGCTTCCGATCGGCCGCATCAAGGACCTGCCGATCGGCGGCCAACTGATCGGCCAAGCCTTTCTCGAAGACGAGATGCTTGAGGCGGCCTACGCCTTGGAACGCGTCGTGCCCGCGACGGAGGAGGCCTGATGGCGGGCGCGGCGGGCGCGGCGGGCGCGGTGGGGTGGGAAACGGTCATCGGGCTCGAGACGCACGTGCAGCTCCGGACGGTCTCCAAAATGTTCTGCAGCTGCTCGACGGCCTTCGGCGACCCGCCCAACACGAACGTGTGCCCGGTGTGTCTCGGGCTGCCGGGGGCCCTCCCGATGGCCAACGGCCGGGCCATCGAGCTCGCCGTGCGCGCCGCCCTGGCCCTGGGCTGCACGGTTCACGGCCGCAGCCTGTTCGCGCGCAAGAACTACTTCTACCCCGATCTGCCGAAGGGCTACCAGATCTCGCAGTTCGAGCACCCGCTCGCCACGGGGGGCTCGCTCACCTACCTGTCGCCGGAGCGGGGCCTCGCCACGGCCACCATCGTGCGGCTCCACGTCGAAGAGGACGCGGGCCGGTCGCTGCACGACCGCTTCCCGAAACACACCGCGATCGACTTGAATCGGTGCGGCGTGCCGCTCGCCGAGATCGTCACAGGCCCCGACCTCCGCTCGCCCCACGAGGCGCGCGCCTACCTCCTGACCCTGAAGCAGGTGCTCGAGTACGCGGGGGCCTCCGACTGCGACATGGAGAAGGGGAGCCTGCGGGTCGACGCGAACGTCTCCGTGCGACGCGCCGGCAGCACCACTCTCGGCGAGCGGACGGAAGTCAAGAACATCAATTCCTTCGCCTACGTCGAGAAGGCCCTCACCGTCGAGCGCGACCGCCAGATCGCCCTCCTCGAGGCGGGCGGCAGCGTGACGCAGCAGACCATGCTGTACGACGCCAAGTCGAACAGCGTCCGCCCACAACGCGCCAAGGAAGCGAGCCACGACTACCGCTACTTCCCCGATCCCGACCTTCCCCCGCTCGTCGTCACCGAGGACCTCGTCGTGGCGCAGCAGGCCCTGCTCCCCGAGCTGCCGGCCAAGAAGCGCGAGCGGTTCGTCGAGAAGTACGCGCTCAGCGTGACCGACGCCGCGGTGCTCACCGCCGACCGCGCCATCGCCGACTACTACGAGGCCGTCGTCCAGGCGGTCGGCGTGGCGGACGCCAAGACGGCGGCGAACTGGGTGATGACCGAAGTGCTCGCCGACGCGAAAGATCACGGCGACGGCCTGCGGGTGCCCCCCGGCGCCCTCGCCAATCTCATCGGCCTCGTGCGGGGCGGCACCTTGAGCCACCAGGCGGCGAAACGCGTCTTCGGGGAGGTGGCGGCGCACGGGGGCGAGCCCCGCAATATCGCCGAGGCGCTCGGCCTCATCCAAGTGGTCGACTCGGGCGTCGTCGGGGGGTGGGTCAACGAGGTACTCGTCGCCCATCCCACCGAGGTGACGCGCTACAAGAACGGGGAGACGAAGCTGCTGCAGTTCTTCGTGGGGCAGGTGATGAAAGTGTCGCGCGGCAAGGCGGATCCCAAACTCGCGCAACGCGTGCTCGAGGAGCGCCTCGCCGCCTAAGGGCCGCGCTCGCGGTCGCGCCAGGGCCGCTGCGACTGCGATTGCTTCCAGTAGGCGAGCGGCGACATGGGGAGGCCAAAATGGTCCTCCGCCGTCTCGAGCAATCGCTCCGGGTCCTCGCGCCCCCCCTCGTCAAGCGCCTGGCGCCGCATCTGCTTGGCCAGCCGCAACGCCTGGTCCCCGGCGGGATCGAGCCGCCGCGCCACCGCCTCCCCCTTCGCCCCCTCCCCGAGCATCTGCATGACGTACTCGAACGCCACCGCCATGTGGCGCTCCACGTCCGCGTCGGGCAGGTCCCAGCGCGTGTTCTCGAGCAGCAATTGGAACGCCCAGCGCCAGCTCTCGCTCTCCGTGAGGTGCACCATCCCGCGGAACAGCCGCCGGTTCGTGCGCATGCTGAAGAGCGTGGGCGAGATGATCGTGTCGAGATGCGCGTCGCTCGGCGCGTGGTCGCGCAGAATGATATCCTTCGCCTCCCGGGCGTAGGCGTCTCCCAGGTGGGTCTCGAACCGGCTCTCCCAGTAGCTGTGCCCCAACGCGGCAGTGCTCGACGTCAGCACGAGCTGGCGGGGCACGAAGAAGTTGTGCGCGACGGCGTCGGCGGCGAGGTGCGAGAGGTACCCGAGGCCGAACGCGCGCAGCGGGTCCGTGGGCGCCAAGTCAAAGATCTCCTGGCCTACATGCCAGGCGTGGCAGTGCCGACCCACGGGCGCGTACTTCTTCGCCATCGACGTGTCCGCCGCGATGTTGCCGTACAAGAAGTCGTAGGGGAAGGCCCGCAACAGATCGGCCACCGCGGCGGGTAGCTGATGCAGATTCGCGAGGACCGACTCGCCCAAGTACACGTGGGTCCCGGGCGTCCACGCGTGCGCCACGGCCGGGAAGAGGGCGACACCGGCGACCGCGCACACCACGCCCGCGACGAGGCGCCTGCCGGCGCTCAGTGCTTCCTCCCCCCGCCCCCGCGTCGCAGCACGCGCCGGCCCCAGGCGACCACCGACAGCCCGCGCCGCAGCATCCGAGCGCTCGCGGCGACGTCCAAGACGGTCGACTCCACTTCCTCCTGCACCACGTCGAACAGCGCGTCCAAGTCGGCAAGGCGCCCCTGCGCGGTGTCGGCGGCCTTCACGATGCGCTCGCGTAACTCGCGCGACGTGCTCGCCAGATGCTCCGCCTCGGAGCGAATCGTTCCGACTAGCTGGCGCAGGTCTCCCACGGCGGGGCCGGCGAGGCCGCGCAACGACCGCAGGAACGCCCGCACGCCGAGCGCCGCCGCCACCGACGAGACCGCGATCGCCAGCGCGGCCACCGCGAGAATCGCGAGCGACACCCCCGTCACCACGGCCACCCACGTCGGGATCATGAAGATCAGTCCGCTGGAGCGTTGCGACTAAGCTCGGCCGACGGTGGCCCGGCCGTCAACGGCGCGACGCGCGGGCGCCGGGCGAGCGCGACGAGCGACGTCGCCACTACCTGCGCCACCGCCACCGCCAGCACGATCGTCGCGAATACCGCCCCGCCGCCGCTCTCCCAGCTGCCACCCCCCACCACCATGCCAACCCCCGCCCCCCCAGCTCCCACACCCACGCCACTCCCACCACCCCCGCCACCCCCGCCACCGTACATGAGGAAGAAGTTGAGTCCCAGGGCGAGCGCCACTCCCCCTTGTGCCACGGTGGCGAGTCCGACCTGGGGCGCGTCACCGGGGACGCGGAATACGTCGCGCGCGAGGAGCCCCGCGCCCCACTTCCCGGCAAGCCGCGCCGCGGCGACCAGCGGGCCCGCGAGCAGGAGCCACCAAGTCGGCAGCGTAAGGAGCGCCCCCGTCACGACCAACACGACCGCGTACACGGGGCGCTCCCAGTGCGCCAGCACCTGGCGCACCACGTGGCGCCGCGGCGAGAGGTTCACGACGAGCCCCGTCGTGAGCGCGCACACGAGCAGCGGCGAGAGGTCCGCCGCGTAGCCGACCCCGGCACCGAAGCAGAGTGTGACGAGAAGGGCCCA
>DATLKW010000132.1:0-6201 GCA_035538175.1 Gemmatimonadales bacterium
CAGATGCGGTTGCACCCCTGGCTCGACTACTTCCAGCCGCAGGCGGGCACGGGGTCGGGGGTCTACAAGAGCACCGACGGCGGCCTGCGCTGGAGCCGGCTCGAGGGAACGGGGCTGCCGGGCGGCCAAATCGGCCGCATCGGGCTCGGTGTCGCCCGCGGGTCCGGAGGCCGGATCGTGTACGCCACGGTCGCCACGTCGGAGGCACCGCTGAGCGCTGCTACGGCGGCTCCGGGCAAGAGTGGGCTGTATCGTTCCGCCGACGCCGGCGCGACCTGGGCCCTCGTGAACGGCGATGGCTCGCTTGCGAGCAGTTATTTCGGCCGGCTGGCGGTGGACCCCGATGACTCGAACACCGTCTATGTGATGGGACGGTCGATCAAGAAATCCACGGACGGCGGGCGCACGTTCTCGATGTTCACCGGGTCGCCCGGCGGCGACGACTACCACGACCTCTGGATCAGCCCGAGCGCGCCGACGCACATGATCGCCGCCTCCGATCAAGGCGCGGCCGTGACCGTGAACAGCGGCGCCACGTGGTCCAGCTGGTACAACCAGCCAACGGGACAGTTCTACCATCTCGGCGTGGACGATCGGTTCCCCTACCACATCTACAGCGGGCAACAGGACAACGGTACGGTCGAGCTCGTGAGCCGCGGACCCTACGGCGTGATCGACGAGCGCGACTGGCACCCCGTCGGCGGCGATGAGCGCGACGACATGCTGCCTAAGCCCGGCGATCCCAACGTGGTGATCGGCAGCGGCCTCGGGGGGCACACGTCGCGCTTCGACGAGGTGACGCGGCAGTCGGCCGAGATCTCGCCGTGGCCGGTCCCGAGCTACGGCGCGCGCCCGAACACGGTGAAGTACCGCTATACCTGGATTACCCCACTCGCCTATTCGCCCGTGGCGCCGCACGCGCTCTACATGGGATCGCAGTACCTCTTCCGGACGCTCGACGACGGCAATCACTGGACCACTGTGAGTCCCGACCTCTCCGCCAAGCGTCCCGATGCGCGGACCTGCGACGAGCCGAACCCGAGTCTCGCGGCCGCACGCGACTGCGGCTTCGGCGTGATCTTCAGCATCGACCCGTCCCCCCGGTCGCGCGGGCTGATCTGGATCGGTACCGACGACGGCCTGATCCGCGTGACACACGACGGCGGCGGCCATTGGCAGAACGTCACGCCGCCCGGTCTGCCGCCTTGGGCGCGCGTCGACGACGTGGAACCCTCGGCGCTCGATACCGACGTTGCCTACGCGGCGGTCGACTTGCACCGCCTCGACCGCTTTGAGCCCCTGGCGTTCAAGACGGTGGACGGTGGCAAGACGTGGACGGTCATCGTCGGCGGCCTGCCCGCGGACGAGTATGTCACGGTGGTGCGCGCGGATCCGGTGAAGCGCGGGCTGCTCTACGCGGGAACCAACCGCGGCGTTTACGTCTCCTTCGACGACGGCGCGCGGTGGCAGCCCCTGGGCGCCAACCTTCCCACGACCTGGGTGCGCGATCTGCTCGTGCACGACGGGGATCTGATCGCCGCCACCCAGGGGCGGGGGATCTGGACCCTCGACGACATCGCGCCACTACGCGACGCGAGTGAAGTGCACGCGGACGAGCCCGCCCGCCTCTTCACGCCCGCGCCGGCGGTCCGGATGCGCGAGGACGAGAACCGCGACACCCCGTGGCCGCCCGCGACCCCCGTGTCGCCCAACCCCCCGACCGGTGCGGTAGTCGATTACTGGCTCGGTCGCGAGGCCGGCCCGGTGACGCTGACGTTCACGGACGCCGCCGGTCACGCCGTGCGGCGGATCTCGAGCGCTGACCAGCCCGAACAGCTGCCGGCCGACGCGTATTTCGATCCCCGCTGGATCGGGAGCGCGCCGCATCTCTCGACGGAAGCCGGGATGCACCGGTATGTGTGGGACTTGCGCTATTCCCGGCCGAAGGCGCTGTCGTACGAGTACTCGATCGCCGCGATCTGGGGCGTTGGGACGCCGCTCGAGCCGCGCGGGCCGTTTGTCCTGCCGGGCCCCTATCGGGTGACGCTCAGCGTGGGGGGAAAGACCTACACGGCACCGCTTGTGGTACGCCTCGACCCGCGCGTGCACGTGACGAGCGGGGCGCTCGCGGCGCAGTTGGCCGTTGCGCGCGCCGTGGACTCGACGCTCGAGCGGGCGGTGGCCGCGCACGAGGCGATCGCGCGGGCGCTGGCCGACACCGCTCGCCTGCCGGCGGGTCTCGCCGACTCGCTCCGGGCGCTGGACGACGGGCGCGACGGCGTGCGGGCGGTGGCGCGCGCGCTCGCGGGGCTCGCCACGGCGGTGGAGAGCGCCGACGCCGCGCCCGCAGCGGGGGATCGCGCCGTGCTGGACGCGTACAGCGCCACGCTCGGAGCCCTGCTGGGACGCTGGCGGCGACTTGGGGCCCGTCCCCCTAGAAGCTGACGCCCGGGCCGACGCCTCAGCGTTCCCGTGACGCTCGCCGACGCTACCTCGCCGCCCACCGACTCCTGGACCGTCGATGAGGGCGCGCTCGCCGCCTTTGCCGCCCAACTCGACGAGCCTCCCGCCGAGCGCAGTTGGTACGAGCTGCGGCGCGACGCCGAGCGGCTCGCGCTGGTCCCGGGCTTCGACCGGCTGATCACGCTCGACGCGAATGCGATCAAGGAGCTGCCCCATCAGATCGACGTGGCGCAGCGGGTGCTGCGCGACATGGGCGGCCGCGCCATCCTGGCGGACGAGGTGGGTCTCGGCAAGACGATCGAGGCGAGCATCATCTACAAGGAGCTCGCGATCCGGGGCCTCGCCCGCCGCGCGCTCATTCTCACGCCGGCGTCGCTGGTAGGGCAGTGGCAAGGCGAGCTCGAAGAGAAATTCTTCGAGCGCTTCGACGCCCCCACCGACCCCGATGACTGGTCCACGGTCACGAAGGCGATTGTGTCGCATGACCGCGCGCGCTCCCGCCGCCACGCCGCAGAGATCCTGCGCCATCGTTGGGACCTGGTCATCGTGGACGAGGCCCACAAGGTGAAGAGCCATCGGGGCGCGACCTACCAGTTCATCGAGCGGATCGAGCGGGACTTCATCCTCCTGCTCACGGCCACGCCGCTCCAGAACGACCTGCGGGAGCTCTACAACCTGGTCACCCTGTTGCGCCCCGGGCAGCTCGGCACCTGGCCCGAGTTCCGGGCCGCGCACCTTGTGGGCGGGGACCACCGCCAGCCCAAGGACCCTGAGGCGCTGCGTGCGCTGACGCACGAGGTGATGATCCGGACGCGGCGCTCGAGTGTGATCGACGACCTCGACTTGCCGCCGCGGCGGCCGCGGCACCCGGAGGTTCGACTGACGCGCGCGGAGATGGACCTGTACGAGCGCACTACCGAGTTTCTGCGCCGGCTCTATCGGGAGGGGTTCACGGAACCGAGGGAGCCGGCAGCGGAGGACGAGGGAGCCCGCCGCCGGCCGACGGCGAAGGGCATGCTGCAGCTCGCCGTGATCCATCTGCGCCAGCGCCTCTGCTCTTCGTCGCCCGCGCTCGCCGAATCACTCGAGCACCTCGCCCAGAGCGAGCGCATCCGCCCCGAGTATCGCACCCTCGTGCGCCAACTCGCCCAACGAGCGCGGCGCATCAAGACGCACGCCAAACTGAACGTGCTCACCGCGGTGCTGGAGGAGACCCCCGACCGGGTCGTCGTGTTCAGCGACCACCGGCCCACCATTTCGCTCATTGAGCGCCAGGTTCGGAAGCTCGGCCGGCAGCCCATCGTCTACTGGGGCGTGCACTCGTCGGCCGAGCGCGATAAGCGCGTCCGCGCGTTCTCTGAAGACGCGACGAGCGTCCTCATTGCGACGCGGGCCGGGAGCGAGGGCCGCAATCTCCAGTTCTGCAATGTGCTCGTGAACTACGACCTGCCGTGGAACCCGATGGTGGTGGAGCAGCGCATCGGCCGGCTGCACCGCATCGGGCAGACGCGGGAGGTCCACATCGTCAACCTCGCCGCCTCGGGCACCATCGAGTCGCATATCCTGCGCCTCCTCGACCGCAAGATCAAACTGTTCGAGCTCGTGGTAGGTGAGCTGGACCTGATCCTCGGCGAGTTCGGGGGCGCCCAACAATTCGAGGGTCGCCTCGCTGAGGAGTGGCTCGCCGCCGAGAGCGAGGAGGACTTCGAGCGCCGGGTGGAGACGCTGGGCGCGGAGATCGAACGCTCGAGCGCGGTAGGGAAAGAGCAAGAGCAGCTCAACTCCCTGATCGCGCCCGACGACAACGCGCTGCGCCTGGAGCGCCGGTTCGCATCACTCTCGGTCCCCGCGCGCCTGCGGTTGGGCCTGGGCACGAGCCAGGTCGTGAAGGCTCCGGGCTGGGACGCGAAGCGCCAGCGGCTCGGCGTGCGGGTGCGAGACGTGCTCGAGGCCCTGGAGTCGATCGAGCCCATCGGAGACGTCACGCCGTCGCAGCCCGCCGGCGTCCATCCCGAATACGGGGAGCTGGTGAAACTCACGGGGTTGACGAGCGGCGGGCGTGCGATATCCCTCGTCGCTCGCGTGGACCGTCTGCCCCTCGCGCTCGTGGACATCGAGGCCGAGGCCGCGTGACGCGCCGCCGGAAAGCGCCGCGGAAGGCTCAGCGCACGCGTCGGCCCCAGGCCCCGGGGGTGACCGGAACGGTCCCGGACGACGAGCCGCCCGCCGAGTCGGCGCTCCGGCAACTCGTCGAGCGCTATTGCCACCTCGCGGGCGTGAAGCGGGCTCCGCTCGGCGCGGATCGGTACGAGCTGAGCCTGCCGGGCCCCGAGCGCCCGTTCTTTCGCGACCGCGCGTCCCTGCGCGTCGCCTTCTCGCTCGCCGCGCTCGAGGGCGATTCCGAAGCCGAGATTGGGCTGCTGGGCAGCCCGTTCCTCAGTCAGTTGCTCGACGCGATCCGGGCCCGAGCGGCCCACCTCTCGCTTGGTCTCATCGCGCCGACGACCCGGGGCGACCCGGCGGCGGTCGAGCTCGGCATTCCGGTGCGCGACGGCACGGCGCGTCCGGGCGCCGTGCGACTCGCGGCGCATCCGGTGGGGCGCCTCGTCGCGCGCGTGGTGCTGCGCGCCGGAGCCGGCGTCGAAGAAACCGTGGTGGAGAGCGACGTGCACGATTTGGCGACCGGTGCCCGGTTGGACGACGAGCTGACCCCTCTGTTCCGCGAGCTCGAGAGAGGGGCGGCGCAGCCCGCGGATGCGGCCGCGGCCGCCGCCGCGTCACCGGTCCCCCGGCGCCCACCCGCTGAGCTCCTCTCCCTCCTCGTGACAAACCTGCGCGAGAAATCGGGGGAGCGGGTCGCCGCGCGGCGGGCAGCCGCCGAACAGGCGCTCGACGTCGAGCTCGCTCGGCTTGACCGCTACTTCGAGGCGATCCTCGCGGAGGAGGCTGATCCGGAGGCGATCGCGACCGTGACCGCGCTGCGGGAGCGCCGTCGCACGGAGGAGATCCGGCGGAGCGACGTGCGGGCGATCGTGCACCCCCTGCAGCTCATCGAGGCGACGCTCGTGGTGCAGCAGGCCGAGTGGCGCGTCGAGACCGCCCAGCGCCGCCACGCGACGTTCAGCGCGGAGCGCGCCCTGAGCGGCGCCGCCGGCTGGCGACTCACGTGTCCCCACTGCGGGCGCCCGCCCGCGGAGTTGGTCGTGTGCCGGCAGGAGCACGGTGCCTGCGACGCTTGTTCACTCCGCTGCACGGTGTGCGCGGAGCACTTCTGCGTCGAGCATGGCACGGCTGAGTGTCGCGTGGATGGGCAGCCCATGTGTGACGAGCACGCGCGCGTGTGCCCGGCGTGCCGGCTGGCATACTGCACCACCCACGAGGGAACATGCGCGGAGGAGGGACACGCGGCCTGCGCGGCGTGCCTCGCCCCGTGCGGCAGCTGCGGCCGCACCATCTGCAATCGGCACGCGCAGGAGAGCAGCGCGGACGCCCCGAAGGGGCGGCGCCGCCTGTGCTCGGCCTGCCTGCGGTCCTGCGAGGGGGGAGCGAACGAGCTGATCGGCATTGACGAGGTGACGCAGTGCGCGAGCTGCGCGAAGGCGGTCTGCACGACCCATCAGGCGCTGTGCGAGGTGGACGGCCTAGCCCACTGCTCGCAGCACCTGCGCCGCGCCGACACGTCGCGCCGCACGGTGTGCGCGCGGCACGTGGCCACCTGTGCCCAGGAGCCCGCGGTGA
>DATLKW010000133.1:0-7186 GCA_035538175.1 Gemmatimonadales bacterium
AGGCATTGGCTTCGGCACTCGACGCTGTGACGGCCGCGATCGGCAGCATTGGCTCCGGGGCCGCGACACCGGCCGCCGCGCCGACACCCGCGGCCCCGCCCGCTCCGGCCAGAGCCGCGCCACCGAGTCCGCCCGCGGCGCGCCCGCTCGCCGGGCCACCCCCGGTGCCTCCGCGCCCCGCGCCGCCACCGCCCCCAGTACCCCCCGCGGCCGCGAAACCCGCGCCCGCGCCCCGGGTTGAGGACTCTCCTTCCGAGACGCCGGATCTCGCGGGATCGTGGACGGCCTACGAGCGGTTGGCGCAGACCGGCCTGGGCGCCGCCTCCCTCGATGAGCTGCTCTCCGGTGGTGCCGCGAGAAGCGGGCCCGAGCCCACGGACGGGGGTGTCGTCGACATCCGTACGCTCTTGTATCGCGGGAACCGCGCGAATGCGCGCGCCCAGGAGTTGCGCGCGGCGGCTAACCAGGCGACGGGCGACGCGCTCCGCGCCCTCGTCGAGGAGGTTTGCGACCTCGTTGCCCTCGCCCTCGAGCCCATCCCCAGTTCCACCGCCTAGCCGCGCCGCAGCCTCCCGCTGGGCGTGGGTCCTGGGACTCGGCGTCACGATCGGGCTCCTCGCTTGGGCGCTGCACGGCGTGAGCGCCCGCGATCTCTGGGACGGCGTGCGGCGGGCCAATCCGTGGCTCATGGCGGCGACGGTCGCGCTCGCGACGCTCACATTCCCGATCCGCGCGCTGCGCTGGCGGCTCATCCTTCGGGACGTCGGCGGGAGCGCCTACCCGTACCGGCCGCTGTGGCACGCGACCGCGATCGGGTTCATGGCGAACAACCTGCTGCCCGTGCGGGCGGGGGAGTTCGCCCGGGCCTACGCCGCGAGCCAGCGCCTCTCGGTGCGGTTTTCGACGGCCCTGGCGTCGGTGGGCGTGGAGCGGGTGTTCGACGGGCTGATGCTCGTGGGCTTGATGGCCCTGGCGATCGCGTCACCGGCGTTTCCTCAGAGCGCCAACGTTGGCCGCAGCTCGGTGTCCGGGGTAACGACGGCGGCCGCGCTCTTTTTCGGCATCGTCCTCGGCGTGGCCGTGCTCGTCGTGCACCGGCCGGCGCCCTGGCTCCGCGCGTTCCGCCGCGTGGTGCACGCCGTGCTGCCGGCGGCGCTCGCCGACCGGATCTCGCACATCGCCGACGGCTTGGTCGAGGGGCTCGTGGTGTTGAAGAGCCCGGGCCGCTTTCTCGGCGTCGTGGGGTGGTCGGTGGTGCTCTGGGTCGTGAACGCCGCGGCCTTCGCCGTCTGCTTCCGCGCGTTCGCGCTGCCCGTCCCGGCGGGGGGCGCGTTCCTCTTGCAGGGGATCATCGGCTTCGGGGTCGCGCTGCCGAGCTCGCCCGGGTTCGTGGGCGTCTTCGAGGCGGCGACGCGCGCGACCCTCGCCCTCTACGGCGTGGACGCGACGCGCGCGGTCAGCTACGCCGTGGCATATCACGTGAGCACGTTTCTCCCTATCACGCTGCTCGGGTTGTATTCGCTCGCGGCGCTGCGCCTGCACTTGACGCAGCTCCGCGCCGCGGCCCAAGCGGAGTCCTGAGCCGTGGCGGCCGAGCGCGTGCGCGTGGCCGCCCACGCGAAGGTCAATCTGTTCCTGCGCGTCCTCGCCCGTGAACGGAGCGGCTACCATCAGATCGAAACGGCGTTCGCGCTGCTCGAGCTCGCCGACGAGATCACGGTGACGCGGACGTCGGGGACCGGAGTGACGCTCAGGGTCGAGGGACCGGATCTGGGCCCCGCCGAGGACAATTTGGCGGTGCGCGCGGCGCGGGCCATGTTGGAGGCGACGGGGCAACCGTTCGGCGTGGCGATCGAGCTGACCAAGCGGATCCCCGTGCGCGCAGGGCTCGGGGGTGGCTCGAGCGACGGCGCCGCGGTGCTGCACGCCGTCAACGCGCTCGCGGGCGACGCGGTACCGCGCCCGGAGCTCTTGCACTTCGCCACGCGGGTGGGGGCGGACGTGGCGTTCTTTGCGACGGGGGCGCCCGCGGCGCTGGCGTGGGGCCGGGGCGAGCGGCTGTTCCGACTCGCGCCGCCGCCCGCGATGCCCGCCCTCCTCGCGATCCCTCCGGTCGCCGTGGCGACGCCGGAGGCCTACCGCTGGTGGGACGAACTCAATGCCGACCCGCCGCCCCGCGGGCCCGTCGTGCTCGCCGCCGATGCGTTCACGGCCTGGGGCAGCGTGGGGCGGCTTGGCGGCAATGATTTCGAAGCGCCCGTCTTCGCCAAGCATCCGCCGCTGCGGGTCCTGTTCGAGCGGGTCGCTGGCACGCAGCCCTACTGGGTGCGGTTGTGTGGATCGGGGAGTGCCGTCGCCGCGGTGTACGCGAGCGAGCGCGTGCGCGACGATGCGGTGATGCAGCTGGGCACGCAGCACCAGCAGCTGCTCCCGACCACGACGCGGGCGGCGCCCGCTCGGGGACCGGAGCCCCTTCCCTAGGCCGGGATCGAGCGGTTGTTTTCACGAGGAGGTGCGCATGCCCGAAGAGCTCGTGGGAACGGTAGTGCACTACTTCAAGGGACCGAGTGTCGCCATCGTGCGGCTAACGGCCGGCCCCTTGGCGCTCGGCGACCGGATTCGGTTTCACGGACACACGACCGAATTCGCGGAGCAGATTGCGTCGATGGAGGTGAATCACCAGAAGGTGTCGCAGGCGACGGCCGGTGAAGAGGTCGCGATCCAAGTGGCCGATCGGGCACGGCAGCACGATCAAGTCTTCAAGGTGACCCCATGAACGAGGAGGCCTTCAACCTCTCGATCCGCAAGTTCTTGAAAAATTTCGGGGTGACCGCGCAGCGCGAGATCGAGAAGAGTGTGGACGTGGCACTCAAGTCGGGCACGCTCAAGGGCACGGAGACGCTGAAGGCCCGCGCCCGGCTCGAGATCTCCGGCCTGCCGACGAATGTCATCATCGAGCAAGACATCACGCTCGCCTAGCGGGCGCGTGCGCCGAGGGATCCTCGCTGGGGCAGCGGGGCTCGGGTTCGCGTGCGGGTCCTCGTCGCCCGAGCCGGGGGCGCCCCCGCCGCCGGAGGCCGCCCCGGCCGCCGCAGCGGCCGCGGCGCTTCGGCCCGCGATCACCGGCCGCGTCCAGTACTACGATATCGACGGCACCAGTCCTGGGGAGTTGCGCGAGCAGATTAAGCGACTCGGGCCGAGGGACGAGGGGGCGCCTCGCGACGCCCTGACCGTGTGGAATCTCGAGTGGGCGTATCACGAGGCCACCGGGCCGAGCGGCGGGAGTTGTGGCCTGCGCGACGTGCGGGTCACGCTCGACCTCGAGACGACGCTGCCCCGTTGGACGCCGCCGCAGGGAGCGTCGCCGAGTCTCGTGCAGACGTGGCGCACCTACCTGGATCATGTGAAGGTGCACGAGGCGGGCCATCGACGGATCGCGGAGCAGAACGCGCGCGACCTCATGAACGCGCTCACGGCGCTGCGCGGTACGACCTGTAAGGAAGCCTGGGACCAAGCGTCGCCCACCGCGGAACGTATCGTGTCCGAGGGCCGAGTGAAGAATCGGGCCTACGACCTGGAGACGAAGCACGGGCAGACGCAGGGCGTCGTGCTCGGTCCCTGAGTCGCGGGAAGACGCCGGCGGCTGCCCCTCAACCGCCACATGCCGCTACCCTACCGATTACTGCTCCCGAAGGCAGCGGGGCGCATCTCAGGATGCGCCCCGGATTCCGTCTGCGACCGGCTTCTTCCTAGTACTCGACGAAGACTGGGCGACCGTCCTCGAGCGACTGCTCCGCCGCGCGGGCGATGGCATCCCGTACCTGCTCGGGCGTGGGGTTCGCGCCGAGGTCGATGGCCGGCCCGGTAGCGGCCCGGGAGGCCCGCCCAGACTCGGCGCACGTGACCTTGATGGCCATCGGCGTGTAGATCCCGGCGGTGATCGCCCCAACGAGCATATTCACGAAGCTCAGCTGTGTTTCGACCTTCGCGGCCCCGTGGGGGCACTTCCCCGCGGTCTCGATGGTGCTCGGTGGTACCAGCCCGTAGATCCACGACGCAGCGAAGGACTTCTCGACCGTCTGGGCCGAGGGTTTGAGTCCGGTCTCCACGGTCGCGTGGTAACACGCGAGCGCGCAGAGCCCAACGATCGCGAGCGACGGTTTCAGAGCTCGGTGCATACGGACAGCCTCCTGGGTCGAGGGGCAGAACAAGGAAACGCCGGTGCGGCTCGTGCCCCGGTTACGCGCTCACCAATATGGGGAATGCGTGACGGACGTCCTAACGGAGGCGGCCCGCCTCGCGGCGCGGTGAAGACGACCGCTGGTCGGCCGGCCTAGGGGCGCCGGGCAACGAGCGTGAGCACCACGACGCGATCGGGCGTGCCCACCCCCACCTCGCTCGGTGGCAGCGTGAGCGTGAGCCCGGCGTCCGTGGCTGCGACCGTTACAGGAGCGCTGGTGCCCAGCATCGTCGCGCGCACCACCCGGGCCCCTAGCGCCGGCAGGGCCAGCAGGCGGTCCGGCCACGCCAGCACGTGCACGAATACCGTGTCGCCGCGCTGCGTGGTCACGCCCCACTCGCGTGGCGGAACGGGCCCGCCCCGCGTGCCGTAGATCGACGTCCCATGGGTCGCGAGCCAACGCCCCACCTCGCGGAGCCGCTCAACGGCCTCAGGCTGGATGGTGCCGTCGGGCCGTGGGCCGACGTTGAGGAGGAGGTTCGCATCGCTGCCGGCCGCCCGCACCAGGTAGCCGATCAACTCGTTCGCGGACTTGAAGTGCCGGTCCGTGATGTTGAACCCCCACGAGTCGTTCATGGTGAGGGAGGTCTCGAGCGGCAGCGCACCGATCTCCCGCGTGTTGAAGCCGGCGGTATTCGCGCCGGGGAGATCTTGCTCGAAGGTCTGGACGTCCTCGCCCGCAAGCGGTGCCTTGTGATGATTCGGCACGATGAGGGTGGTGGGCTGCAGCCGGTGGATCAGGGCGTAGGTGTGTGGCAGGCGCCAGTCGGCGTCCGGTTTGTCCCACATGCCGTCGAACCAGATGCCACCGATCGGACCGTAGTCCGTGAGGAGCTCGGTCAGCTGGGTATCCAGGAAGTCCAGGTAGCGGTTCCAGTCGCCGCTCTCCGGCCGACCGGTCTTCAGTCCCGTGCGGCCACGCGGGAAGTAGTCCGGGTGGTGCCAGTCAAGCTGGGAGTAATAGAAGAAGAGCTTGAGACCTTGCCGCTGGCATTCGTCGGCGAGGTCCTTCAATGGGTCATGCGCGAACGGCGTCCAGTCCACGATGTTGTACCGGCTGGTGTGTGTGGCGAACATCGAGAACCCATCGTGGTGGCGCGACGTGATCGTGATGTACTTCATCCCGGCTGCCTTCGCGAGCGACACCCAGGCGCGCGCGTCAAACTTCATGGGGTGGAAGGTTGAGGCCAGCCATTCGTAGGTCTCGACGGGGATTTCGCGCTGCTGCATGACCCATTCGCCCTGACCCAACTGGCTGTAGACGCCCCAGTGGACGAACAGGCCGAACTTGGCATCGCGGAACCATTGCCGCGCCGCGCGCCGCTCGGGCGGCAGCGAGTCGGCACCGCCTCCTTGTGCGGCACCATCGGGGAAGACGAAAAATGTCGCCGCCGCGAGCGCATAAAGGACGAGGTGCGCGTGATGGCAAATTCGCGGCGTGGTAGCGTTCGTCCGGCTCGGCTTCGGCCGGCGCGGGGCGGGGTTGGCCGTGAGTGGTGCGGCAGCGCCCGCGTCACCCGTCTCGAGCGGCCAGCGAGTTATTCCGTCCAAGCTATGAACTGGCCCCCACTCGCGTGCCGGTAGTCGACGATGAGACCCGGTCCGTGCCGCTCGATCTGATCGAGCGCGCGTTGGATTGGCTCGGGATCGAATTCGGTGTCATCGAGAAACGTCAGTTCCCCGAGCCAGCGAAAGCCGGTGCGGCGCCCGAACAGACGCGCGAAGCCGTACGGCACCGCGATCCGGACGATGCGCTCGCCGCCGCGCGTGTCGTAGATGACGGTATGGAACGAGTGCAGTGTGGGGCTGCCCGGCGACGGGCTCAGGTCGATCACGGCGCGACGCTCGCGCATATCCAGCAGCGGGCGCCGGCCTGCGAATCGGGCGCGCAGCCGTTGGAATTCGGCCTCCGCCATTTGCGGTGACGCTCGCTCGCTGCGGCGATGTTGTAGGAAGAATGCGGCGCCGGCCGCGGCCGCCCCGACACCCAGCGCCGTTGCTGCGCCGATCGCGCGCAAACCGAAGCGGCTCAGGTTCAGATCCGGCCTCCGAGTTGCTGGCACGCTCGTCGTGAGAGGCCCCGCGGCTCTAGGAAGTCGTTCACACCGCGGCGGCCTCATGACGGACACCGAACCCGGAGAAGATGGCCGCAGGACGCTCGGAACGCGAGCACCGCACTGACGGCGCACCCGATCGCCGTGACCGGAAACGGCGGCCTCAGGCGACGGCCTGAGCGGGTGCCGTGGATACCCCGGGACCTGTGCTCCTAACTCTGCACGGTCGCGAGGCACTCGATCTCGATTCGCGCACCGAGCGCGAGGCCGCTGCCGGCGATGAACGAGCGCGCTGGCGGGTCTTTGGGGAAGTAGGTCGCGTATACCTCGTTCACCTTCCCGTAGTCTCGGATGTCGACCACAAACACGGTGCACTTCGCGACACGCTCCATCGAGCTGCCCGCGTGTGTCAGCACCGCCTTGATGTTTTCGAGGGCTTGGCGGGTCTGCCCTGCGATCCCGGTATCCGCGAGCTGGCGTGTTCCTGGCACGCTGCCGACTTGCCCGGAGAGATAAAGCACGTTCCCCACCTTGACGACGGGGGAGAACGGCAGGCCTTGGACTTCTCCGGGGACGTGGATGACCTGGGGCTGTTGCGCCGCGAGTGGAGCGGCGGTCGCGAGGCTCAAGGCGAGCGCGCGAAGCCGAGTGAACGTGCCGAGGTTCCGGTGCACAGAGCTCTCCTGAGTTGATGGGTGGGTAAACATGAACGTCGGCCCGCCTCGAGGGAATGTGCGGGCCGGCGTGGAGCACGCCCTCCGTCACGCCGTGGCGTGACGACCGCAGGAGAGGGGTCGTGAAATTAGGAGGGCGACCAGCTCGACTTGCCGCGCTCCCCTCGGGAGACCAACGTCGGGCAAGGACAAAGGAGGTCGCGCGTGCGCGCTGTTCG
>DATLKW010000134.1:0-5722 GCA_035538175.1 Gemmatimonadales bacterium
AAGGGAGGGTCAAGCGTGGCCCGGAGGCTGCTTCGCGGCCTCGAGGATTCGCTGGCGCTGGCCCGGCACGACCATGTCGCGGTCCACGACATCCCGCACGATCCGCGCCGCGAACGTGTAGCCCCGCGGCTCGGCCGTGAGCCAACGCTGCCACTCCAGCTCGTCGAGTGCGATAGCGAGTCTGAGGCCCGTCACGCCTGACGCGCGTTCGAGGACTGCTGGCCGTACCCGTTCGCCCAGAACCGCCGCCGCTACGAGGACGCCCTGCGCGTCGCCCGAGAGGCGGTGGAAGTTCACGCGAATCGCAGCGGTAATCGCGTCCGGTAGGCCCCCTGGGAGGGTTTGCTGGAGGGTGCGAAATGGCTCGGGCCACGCGCCTTGCAGGTATTGCAGATCCAGCCCTATGGCCACCGCGTTCAGGAGCTCGACCGCAAGGAGCGGAATCCCGGCCGAGTCGGCGAGCACCCGGCGCACCAACCGCTCGAGCTGGATCTGGTCGTACGCGGGTGCGGCCCACTGCGCCAAGGCGCGCAGCGCCTCTTCACCGAGCGGTGCCAGTGTGACGGCTGTACCGCTCACCTCGCGCCCGATGCGGGCACGGAGCTCGTCGAGTTCGTCGCGCTTGAGATGCGGGGAAGTCGTAAACAGCAACAGGACGGGCGACGTGGTGAGGTCTCGCGCGACGGCCCCCAACGTCAGCAGCGATTCTCGGTCGAGCCAATGTGCGTCGTCCACGACTATGAGAACGGGTTGCTCGTCGGCGACGACGCGCAGTGCTTCAGAAAACGCTCGCGTTCCCGATTCGGGGGGCGCGTTCCCGCGCAGCTGAGCGAGCGCCGCCGGGGAGGCGGCGGCGACCCCCGGTGCGCTGAGGAGGCCGGCTTGGGCGATGTTCAGGATCCCACTCCAGGCATCCGTGCGATCGGCCTCAACCGCTCGGATGGCTGCGATCGCGGCACCATCGAGACGAGCGCGACTGGCGAGCTCCTCGGCGAGGCGGGTCTTGCCGGTGCCACCGTCGCCCTCGACGACCGTTACTCCGAGGTGGCCCTGCCGGGCGGCTGCCCACGCCGCGACGAGGCGCTGGAGTTCGCTGGCCCGGCCCACCAGGGGCGCCCTCCGGGATGCGGGCCCTGTGTCCGGCGTGCTCACCCCTTCCGAAGGTGCTCGTGGGGCTCGGCGGATGCGCTCGGCGAGTGCTCGCGTCTCCGCATCCGGCTCGCTCCCAACGTCTCGCTTTAGGCGCTCGGTGAAGGCCGCGAGCTCCGCCAGCGCGCTCGCTCGATTGCCCCCGAGCTCAAGGGCGCGCATCAACGCTCGGAGCGCGAGTTCCGAATGCTCGTCGAGCTGGAGTGCTCGTCGTGCCGCGCCCTCGGCCGTCGACAGGTCGCCCGCTGCCGCTCCCTTCGTCGATAGGCCCACGAGTACGTCTACGGAACGCCGCTGCCAGTGCCGACGCTCTGCCGACATCCAATCATCGAATCCGGACGCCCCCGGAATGCTGAACCCCTCGAGGAAGAGCCCCACGACAAGGCGAGCCGCGGCCGTTTCGTCACCAGCGCCCGCGAGTGCGTCGAACTCCTCTACGTCCAATGCCACGGCCCCTTCTCCCAGCCGGACCCGCGTTCGGTCCGATTCGACGCCGTCTCGCACGTAACTGCGCAGGGTTCGCACCGCCTCCTTCAGGGAGCCGCGCGCCTTCTCGTCCGGTTGGTCGCCCCAGAAGAGCCCCATCAGGTGTTCGCGGGCCCGCGTGCGCTTCGGCGATCGCGCGAGGTAGACGAGCAGGGCGAGATTCTTCCTCCACTGGAGGATCGCAGGCGCACTGCCGTCGTCCAGCCGAGCCAACGGCGGGCCGAGGGTTTGGCAGCGGATCATGTGGTCTCGGGGAAGCCTATCCGCCGGTAGATCTCGGACCCACTCCGCCGCTCAGCCCGCGAGGGCGGCGTGCAAGCGCAGCTGAATCGTTCGCGGGTTTGAGGGAGCGCTGCCAGCTCGATGGGAGAGAACGGGGCCTCCTGGGCGAGGGCGTCCAGGGAAGCGGCGTGCGGCGCCCGAGGGTCCAGCGGATCACGGGAGCTCGGGACAGTGGAGCGTCGCGGCCCGAGCGCGGGCGCTGTCCGCTCGAGCGGCGTACGGGGCGTTCCCGTGGGCCCAGGCGCGAGCGACCTGTCGGTAGGGCCTGCACGCGCGCTCATCGCCTGCGCGGTCCCGGTCGAGGAGCGTGGCGAGCCGCCATCGAGCTAGCGTGCTGAAAGCCCAGTCCACGTCGCCGACCTGCGGTGGTCCACTTGGCCGCCCGAACATGTCCGTGTTCTGGTACCACTGGAGCTCACGCTCCGCGCCGTCGATGTCCTGGCGGCGGACGTACCAGTCTGCTCGGAAGAGGTGCAGGACGGTGCGGAAGAACGGATCGGCGACCTCAGGGTCGCCGAGACTGTCGGCTTGTAGAGGCGTCAGCGTGTCAGTGATCGCGAGCGCTTGCGCCATCCGGCCACTGAGCGCAACGGCATCAGCTTCGAGGAGGCTCGCCAAGGGCCGCCGTGTCCCTTCGCCTTGGACGAGTCGCGCATAGGCACCGGAGTCGGGCAGCTCGCCCCACCGCCGGCCGAGGAGCAACACCATCCACGCAGCCCGACGTCGCGTCGCGGTGGTGCTGGCGCGGGAGTGGATGTGTGCGACGAGGCCACCCGCAATCCCCGTCCATTGCGCCGTCTCCTCGGCGTGCGCGGGATCGAGTAAGAGCAACGCGCCGTCTAGCTCAGCGGGGAGCACAGTCAGCTCCGCGCGACCGAAGCCGCGCAGGGCCTGCGCGGCCGCGCGTGCCGAGTCGGTGAGCCCCAGGGCGAGATCGCCGGAGAGCTTGGCAACTAATCCGGACTCGACGAGCGCCGGCTCGTCGTCGCGCGCCGCAAAGCGCCGTCCGAACAGCACGGCGCCTGCGGGCGCATCGAACGTCATCATGTATCGCGGTCCGGCGCCCAGGTCGGGATACTGGCTCGCTCCGATCTGGGCGAGGGCTTCGTCGAGCGCTCGGCCGCAGGCGTCGCTCCCGTCGAAGCGACAGACTAACCCGACTGACAGGAGCGCTCGCACCTCTTGCGAGAAAGGATCACGGGGCGGTCCGGACTCCTCGAGCCGCCGATACGCCGCTCTGGCCCCGGCCTCCTTGCCATCGGCCGTCAATATCCACGTCAAATGCTCCCAGGCTGGCACGAAGTCCGGGCGCACGTGGACCACGGCCTCGAACGCCTCAATTCCGTCCCGCAGTGGGTGCCCGATGAGCGGCCCACGATGGTAGGTCTCATCGGCAAGCGTGAACAGGGCGGGGAGGAATCTGGGCCGCTCCCGTGCGAGTCGCTTGAGCGTCGCAAGGGCTTCGACGAGTGGCGCGTGGGATGCGCGGATCAGGTCCTGATAGGGCGTTGGGAACAAATCACGGTGCGCGAGGTAGCGTGCGGCCCGGGCCGTGTCAAACGGACGCCCGAGCCACTGGTCCACCTGGGCATGCCGCCACGGGCAGAGCCAGCACGTCGAATCCATCGCCTCGGCCTCGTCGTACGCTCGGTCCGCTTCCCCCCAACGTCCTTCGGCGACCAGTCGCTCCGCCGCGCGCCACGCCGCCAGGCCACGTGCAGTCCGCGGGAGCGCCTTCAGCGGCAGGACGGGATCGAAGGAATTGTCCCTATTCCATATTCCGCGAACGATGCCATACGCGAGCGTGTCGGCCACGAGGTCGAGGTGGCTCGTATCGCCGCGGGCGACGATCACGGGGTCGGAGGCACTCGGGCCCAGCGCGACGTTAACCTCGGCCCGGACTGAGTCCCCACGCTCACACGCCGACCCGTGCACTACCACGGTTGAGTGTGTCTTGAGCCAAGAGGGCTCTGTCGGACCTGTCACGGAGAAGTCCATATATCCCTGAAGATTGCGCACCAGGCGTCTTGCGACGCGATCACCCGCGCGTCCAGCGACCAGGCACAGGTCCTCGAACGGCGTCACGACGAGTCGCAGTCCGCCGGAACCTCTAAACGGCCACGCCTCGTTGATCCACTGGCGTGTCAGGGCGACACCCACGACCAGCCCTGCCGCGGTCAGGCCGGCCGCGCGCAACTGGTACTGCCGAACCCGCGTCTCCCAATACTTCCGTTTGAACGTGGCTGCGTCGGGCCAGCGATCCTCCGGCTTCCACGCCAGCGCGCGCCGCAACACGCCGCGCACGAACAACGGCACTCGCCTCCATGAGCGCCACCAACCGATGCCCTGAGTGTCGAGCCAATGACGCCGCGTGTAGGCTTCGTAGATGAGAAGACCAGCTGCGTAGAGGTCGCTCGCCGGAGTCGCCTCCTCGCCGGCCAGCTGCTCGGGTGACATGTACGCCCTTGTGCCTGCGCGTACCCCGGGTTCAGTGAAGGATTCCTCCGCATCTTCGCCAGCCTTCGGGAGGCGCTTTGCAATCCCGAAGTCCACGAGCACCGCACGCTCGCCGTCCCAGAACACGTTGGAGGGCTTCACGTCGCGATGCACGATCCCGTGGCGGTGCGCGTGCTCAAGCGCTTCGAGGAGGTCACGCCCGATTTTCCGAACTTCCTTAGGCAGGACTCGGCCGCCTCGCAGGCGGTCAGCGACGGTGTCCCCTTGGAGGTACTGCATTGCGTAATACGGGAGGCCAGCGCTCTCCCCAGCGTCGAAGACCGGTACGATGTTCGGGTGGGGGAGGGCGGCGAGCTTGTGAGCCTCTCCGACAAACCGAGCCGCGGCCGCTGCCGTATGCTGCTCCGGCCGGATGACCTTTACCGCCACCAGGCGGTTGAGGTTGAGCTGGCGGGCGAGGACGACAATGCCCATGCCCCCACTCCCCAGCTCGCGTTCGACCTGGTAACCCTTCTGCGCGAGAGCGGCCCGCACCCGCTCGAAGAACGACGGCATAGCGATGAACGGGTGTGAACTTCCCAGTTGAGGGCCCGAAAGTCAAACGCGCGGGCGTATGGCTCCCAGAGTGCGCTAATGCGAGGCGCTGCGGCCGCCCCCGACACCGTCTCCTGGTCCCCCGAGTGCGTAGAGCCAGTCCCATCGGCACTCCACCCGGGCGCTGCCGCCCCCGCGGGATTTTGGGACGTCCGCCGGCCGAGCCTCGCCCCGCTCACCTGCGAAGAGCGGACCCCGCCGTCAGTGTTGGGAGCACCACCCCATGCAAGGGAGCGATGCGGCGACGGCGGCCAAGAGTGCGCCGAAGGCAATGATCCCCAACGCCACCGCCGGGGCATTGTCCTTCTGTACCTCCACCTGGCTGATGGCATCGATGGCGACGCTCACTGGGTGGTCCAGCGAATCAGGAGCTCCCGACCTGGCCGCCACGCCGTAGAGCGTGTCGCCCCTGACCACCGGACTGCGGACCATCACCGTGTCACCGTTCGTGAGGGACAGCCGTAGGGTCTGCGTGCTGTCCGGCTGGCGAAGCCGATCGGGCTGTAAGGCCTGTGTTTGCCAGGTTACGCACGCAGACGCGAAAATGGCCGCCGTAAGCATTGCCATGAGCCGCGCACAAACGATGTGCTTTCGAAAGACCCTCATGTGGCCACCTCCGGATCCGATGGTGGGGCAGTGCCGTGACCGCCCGAAGGTGGCGTGTCGCGGTCAAGAGGCGGTCAAGCGGGGGCTCGGCGGGCTCGGCGAAGACGATGCAACGTACCGCTCCCCGAGCGAGGCCCCGTAGACGATG
>DATLKW010000135.1:0-5491 GCA_035538175.1 Gemmatimonadales bacterium
CACCCGCGCCGATGCGAGGACCGACGTTCCGAGCGCGCCCGCGGCGATGGCGTGCTTGAGCCAGATCAGGTCCGGGGCGGCGCGGTCCTGGAAAATCACCCCCACCGTCACACCCACCCGCTCGCACTCGTCGAGCAACGCGTCGATCCGCGCCGTCGTCACGTCGAGGGGTTTTTCCACGAGCACGTGGAGCCCCCGTTGCGCCGCCGCCCGCGCGTGCTCGGCGTGCAGCCCCGACGGCGTGCCCACGATCACGGCCTCCATCGGTCGGTGCGAGAGAAAGGCGTCCAAGTCCGCGTAGGCCTGTCCGCCGTATTCTCGCGTCAGGCGCGCCGCCCGCCCCGCATCCCGTCCCCAACAGGCCACCAGTTGCACGTCGGCGAGCTCCCGCGCTGCGCGCGCGTGGGTCTCGCTGATGTTCCCGGCGCCGAGCAGGCCGATCCTCGTCGTCACCCGTCGCCCCGCGTCAGCCCCTCCCACAACCCCTGCAAGTACATCGCCCCCAGCGCCCGATCGTACAGCCCATAGCCAGGGCGGCCCCGCTCCCCCCATATCATGCGCCCATGATCGGGTCGCATCGGGCCGGCGAACCCCACGTCGCGCAGGGCCCGCAGCACGGCGCCAAGATCGACGCCGCCCGCGGCCGATGGGTGCGCCGTCTCGTGAAACCGACGCACCCCCGTCACCCGCACGTTGCGGCAATGCGCGAAGTGAATCCGGCCCCCGCGGCCACCGGCCCCGAGACTCCGTACCATGGCGGGCAGATCGTTGTCGGGGTTCGCGCCGAGCGATCCCGTGCAGAACGTCACCCCGTTCGCCGGGCTGTCGACCAGCGCGACAACGCGCTCCAGGTCGGGGCCCGTGCACACAATCCGCGGCAGCCCGAAGATCGGCCAGGGCGGATCGTCGGGATGAAGCGCGAGGCGTACACCCGCCGCCGCGGCCGCGGGCACGACACGCTCGAGGAAGTACGCCAAATGGTCCCAGAGCCGCGCCGCGTCCACGGCGCGATAGGCTGCGAACAAGGCTCGGAGCTCCTCGCCGCCGTACGTCGCCCCCCACCCCGGCAGGTCGCCGGTCCCACGCGACAGGTCCATCGCCCCGAGCGCCCGGTCGTCGTAGGCGAGTGCCGTCGAGCCGTCGGCGAGCGTCCAGGCCAGGTCGGTGCGCACCCAGTCGAAGACGGGCATGAAGTTGTAGCACAAGACCGGGATGCCGAGCGCACCCAGGGCGCGCACGCCCTCGCAGTAGTTCGCGATCAGGCGATCGCGAGTGGGTCGACCGAGCTTGATATCCTCGTGGACCGGGATGCTCTCGATGACCGCCAAGCTCAAGCCGGCCGCCTCGATCTCCGCCTGTAGCTGACCGAGGCGCTCCACGCTCCACACCTCGCCCACCGGCACATCGTAGAGCGCGCTCACCACGCCGTGGACTCCGGGGATGTGCCGGATGTGCGCCAGCGGGATCGGGTCGCGAGGCCCGAACCAGCGGAACGTCATGTGCACGCGCGCACCAACCGGTCGACCTCCTCGGGTGTCGCGCGGTTCCAGTCGCCCGCAACGCTGAGCTTCAGCGCCCCGGCCGCGGCGGCGAATTCCACCGCGGCCTCGGGTGGCCGCTCGGCGAGGAGAGCCGCGATGAGTCCGGCGGCGAAGCTGTCTCCACCACCCACGCGGTCCACGACCCGCCGCTCGTAGCGGCGACTCGCCCAGGCGGCTCCGGTGGGTCCGTCGTACAGCTCGGCACTCCACCCATGCGCGGTCGCCGACACGACCTCGCGCCGCGTGATGGCCACGCGGCGGCAGCCGAACCGGGCGACGAGCTGGGCCGCCACCGAGGGGTCCTCCGCCTCCACGCCTAGCATGGCCCGGATCGCATCGCGGTTGCCAATCAGCAGGTCGATGCCCTCAACCAGGGGCCCGATCACCGCGCGAGGATCGCGCCCCTGCCACAGAGCCGGTCGGTAATTGAGGTCGAGGCTGACCGCGACTGCCTGGCCGCGGGCGGCCGTGATGGCCGCGCCCAGCGCCGCGCGCGGCCCGTCCCCAAGCGCGGGAGTGATCCCCGACCCGTGGAACCAGCGCGCGCCCTCGAGCACCCGCACCCAGTCGACGCTCGTGGGGTTGAGGGACGCGAACGCCGAGCCGGCGCGATCGTACACCACGCGGCTCGCGCCCATGTCCGCACCCGGCTCGATGAAGTAGATGCCCAGCCGCTCGCCGCCGCGCTGGACCCACGCGGTGCCGACCCCCTCGGCTGCGAGCGCGGCGAGTGCCGCGTCCCCCAGCGGGCCCTCGGGGAGCCGAGTGACGTACTCCACCGGCACGTCGAGGTGCGCGAGAGCGACGGCGACGTTCGCCTCGGACCCCCCGAAGTCGGCGCGGAGCTCGGGGGAGCGGAACAGCCGCTCCCCGCGGGGCGGGCTCAGCCGCAGCATCACCTCCCCAAACGTGACGACGCGCGCGCCGCCCGTCATACGCGCGCCTGTGCGACCTGGCGACGCGCCTGGGCCACGCATTCGACGAGCGCGCGGGCCCGCGCGCTCAGCTCCTCCCAGGCCCTGTTGCGCACGAGCGCGGGGCTCACGAGCGCACCGCCGACGCTCACCGCCGCCGCCCCCGCTCGAATCCAGTCGCCAGCCGTCTCCACCGACACGCCGCCCGACGGCACGATGCGGAGCGAGGGTAGCGGCGCCAGGACTTCCCGGAGGTAGCTGGGGCCGGCCGTGGCGGCGGGGAACAGCTTCAGGAGCGTGGCCCCTGCCTGCCACGCCGTGAGCAACTCGGTCGGCGTGAACGCTCCCGGCACACAGGGGATGTCGTGCTCGCGACACGAGCGGGTCACCGCGGGATCGAACGTGGGCGACACCACGAACTTGGCGCCGGCGGCGATCACGGCCCTGGCGGCCCGTTCGTCGAGCACGGTTCCGGCCCCCACGATCGGGCCCGCGGGGTCGGCGTCGCGCACGAGCGCGGCGATCCCGTCCACCGCCCCGGGCGTCGTCAGCGTGATCTCCACCGCCCCGACGCCCCCCGCCGCGAGCGCCGCCCGGACGGCGCGCAGGTCGGCGACCTCGGGGAGGCGCACGACCGCGATGACACCGCTTCCGAGAGCGAGGTCAGTCACGCGGGAGCACCCCCTCCACCCCGTCGCGTTCGAGCGCGATGAGGGCGCGCGACGTGGCGTCGAGGAAGCCCGGCAGCGCGACGAGCGACGTTCCCCACAACGCCTTGTCGGCGAGTGCCCGCGCGACCAGCCGCTCGAGCGCTTCGGGGGGCAGGGGAGGGAACGGCGTGGCCTCCGCCGGCGCCACCGCCCTCCAATGGCTCGCGACGAGGGCGAGGTCAGCATCGACGATCGGGTACCCGGTCCCGCGCCACCATCCGCTGGCGGCGGGACCGGAGCCGACGTCGATCGAGACGGGGCGCAGGTAGCGCAGATGGGCCGCACACGCGACGGCCAGGAGGAGTGGAGCGCGCCCCTGTTTGGTCACGAACCGCTCGATGGCGGGCACCACCCGTACCCGCATCTTCGCCGTCTGGTTCGTAGCGATCACCCGCCACTCGTGCTCGAGCCAGGGATTGCGAAACCGCTCGAGAACGCTCCTCGCAAACGCCTCGCCGGCCCCGCTCGGGAGCGCGGCGCCTGGCACGAGTTCGTCGAACAACACGCGGGAGAGAACGGGTCCGAACCGGGCGTGCTCGGCCGCCGCGCGCACCGTCTTGATGCCGCCGAGAATCGCGAGCGGGGCAAGTGCCGTGTGCGCGCCGTTCAAGAGCCGGAGCTTGCGCTCTTCGTAGGTCCCGATATCGGGGGCGTAGGTCACCGCGCCAGGGTCGCCGTCGATCGGGAGCGCCGAGCGGAGGGCGTCGGGATCTCCCTCGACCGCCCAGAACGCGTACGGCTCGGCGATGGTGAGGAGGGCGTCGCGGTAGCCGAAGCGCGATTCGAGCGCCTCGCGCGCCTCCCCCGGAGGCACGCCCGTGGTGATCCGGTCGACGAGCGAGGACGAGAACCGCACACGCTCCCCGAGCCAGGCGCGGAACTCCCGGCCTCCGCCCTGCCCGCCCGCCAGCTGATCCACCATCGCGGCGAGGCGGGGCCCGTTGCGCGGCACGAGCTCGGTGGGGATCACCCACAGGAGGGGGCCGTCGGGCAGCCGCTCGAACCGCGTGCGCAGCAGATCGACGAGCTTAGCGGGGAAGCTCCGCGGCGCCCCCGCTCCCGCACGAGCGCCATCCGCGCCGTCATCCAGGCGGAACCCCGCTTCCGTCACGTTGCTGACGATCACCTGGAGCTCGGGTTGAGCCACGACGTCGCGGACGACCGGCCACTCCCGATCGGCAACCAAGGCGCGCGACACGGCGCCGACGAGCCGCGCGCGCTCGAGCGGCGCGCCGTCCAGCAGGCCGCGCTCCACGAGCGTGAACAGGCCGTCCTGCGCGTTCAGCGCACGCGCGTTCCCCTGCGACGTGCTCTGCACCACGACGATGCGCCCGTGAAACGCCCCCGCCCGGTTCGCCGCGTCGACCGAGGCAACGCACAGGGCCCGCAGCAACATGCCCGTGCCAAACTGCAGCACCCGCTCCGACAGGTCGTCCCGACGGTAGGCGTCGGGCGGCCAATGCATGCGACTGAGCGAAGGAAGGGTGACGTGTGTGCGCTGCACGGGGCCTCCTACCGACAACCCGCCGGCAGACAGAAGCTGCCGCCCGACCGGACGCTCGGCAACCGGCGCCCAAGCCACGGTCTCGATCTTGCGGTGGAGGCGCGCGGACTCGGTGTGACCAGCGAGTGTTGCGGCGACGCCACGAGCCAGTGGAGCGAGCTACCTACGCGTTTCGGTGCAAGCCGTCTCTCCGCGTCGGGCCAGGAATCGGGGACCCTGCCTGAGCGATCCCCGCCGTGGGAAACGGCGTTCGCGCGCCATTATGTCGAGTTGTGCGAGTACGTGGTCCGCTTCGTCGGGTCAGCCGAGGCGGCGCAGGACCTCGTCCAGGACCTGTTCCTCCGGCTATGGGCTAGCCGGGGGCCGCGCGATACGACCCGGCTCACCCGACCCTACCTCTACACCGCAGCCCGCAACCGCGCCCTCAAGTATCTGCGCCATCGGCGCGTCGTGACCACCTGGGTCGCCCGCGTCGCGTCCGAGGACGCCCCCGTCTCGGACAGCCCCGAAGACCTCTGTCTCGAGGGCGAGCTTCACGCCGCCGTCGAGCGCGCGATTGGCGCGCTCCCGCCACGCTGCCGCACCATCTTCGTGCTCCGGCGCCGCGAGCAGCTGAGCTACCGCGAGATCGCGGCGCAGCTCGGCGTCTCGCTCGGCACCGTCAAATCCCAGATGTGGCGCGCCACCTTGCGGCTGCGCACGCGCTTGGCGCCCTACCTCGCCCCCCTCGTTCGAGATCGCTGGAACCGGGTTCGTTACGGCTGCGGTGCGGGTGAACACCCCCGGCGCGCTCGGGGTACTAATTCTTACTACCAAGCGGGC
>DATLKW010000136.1:0-2981 GCA_035538175.1 Gemmatimonadales bacterium
CGCCAGCTTCAAGCGCTTGTTAGGCGTCGCCGCCTCCCTGAGACTCGACCGCTCCCCAGAGTTGCACGAGCGCAGGATCATCAAATCGGAACAAGAGGTCGGTGTGCTGTGTGGGAATGAACGCGAGCCGCTTGGCGCCGGTGGCGCGTGCTTGCGACTGCGGCGCACCGAATGGAGTGACCGGCGGTGCGACCAACGGTGGTGCTAGGCGATCTATGGTCTCAGCGGGCAAGCCAAGCGCTTGAAGTGCGCCCCGGATCACCATGGGGCCCGGCGCAGCGGCACAGAGTACAAGTGCAAGCGGGCGAGCTCGGGATGGCGCGGCCGCGAGGAAGCGCTCGAGCGCCGTAACGTCTACGGTCGGACGGAGGCGTGCTCTCTCGCCCGGTGTTAAAGGGGGTGGCGCGTCGGGGGTTCCTACATCGCTCATCTGCGTCCTGGGTCCTTAACTCGGGCGACGCCTAACTAGAATTCGGCAGCTTAGTCTTCTCTCCCTGGAGACGCAACTCGGCAAGTAGACGAGCGCCGGCTGCTGCCTATCGCTGCCTTACTGCGATTGCACGGGCGGGATAGGCGGCGGGAGGCGCTGCCTAAGCCGGCCCGCGAGGCGCGGGACGGCGGCGATCACCCCCGGCTCCACCAACCGGTCCGCCGGACTCCGCACACCGCGACCCCCACGGTTCAGGACGTGGGTATAGATCATGGTCGTGCTGACATCGCGATGACCCAGGAGCTCCTGCACGGTACGAATGTCGTACCCGTCCTCGAGCAGATGGGTGGCGAAGGAGTGGCGCAAGCTATGGCAGGTGGCCCGCTTCGCGATCCCGGCCCGCCGCACAGCGTCCCGAAACGCCCGTTGGATCACGGTCTCGTGCACGTGATGGCGGCGGCGCTCCCCAGTTGGCGCCTCCACGAACTCCCGCCCCGCCGGGAATACCCACTGCCACCGCCACTCGGCCGCCGCGTTGGGGAACTTGCGACCGAGCCCCGCCGGCAGCGCGACGCGGCCTGCCCCGCGCGCGAGATCGCGCTGGTGCAGCGCGCGCACCGCGTCCAGCTGCCGCTCGAGTGGACCGACCGCGACCGCCGGCAACACCGTCACCCGATCGCGGTCGCCCTTCCCACCCCGCACCACGATCTCCCGCCGCCGGACATCGATGTCCTTGACCCGCAACTGCAGCGCCTCGAGCAGGCGCAGCCCCGAGCCGTACAAGAGCGCGGCGACGAGCTGCGGGGTCCCCCGCAGCGTGCCCAGCACGGCGGCGACCTCCTCGCGCGCGAGCACGACGGGCAATCGCTTGGCCTGCCTCGCCCGTACCAGGCCCTCAAACGCGCCAAGCGGGCGATCGAGCACGGCATGGTAGAGAAACAAGAGCGCCGCGAGCGCCTGGTTCTGGGTCGACGCGCACACCCCGCGCTCCACGGCGAGACTGCTGAGAAACCGCGCCACGTCTCGCTCCCCCAGCTCAGCGGGATGCCGCATCCCGTGAAACCGCACAAACCGCCGGATCCAGGCGACATAGGCCTCCTCGGTCCGCCGGCTGTAGTGCCGCATGCGGATTGCACCGCGCACGAGGGCGAGCAGCCGCGGCGGGGGAGCCCCACCGCGCGGAAGGTCCTGGCTCACCACCCATGGCTTAGGCGCCCTCGCGCCCGCTACGGGGCCGAAACGCCGCATCCCGTACCATTCCTCCGCAACTCGCCGGAAGCGGCTCCAGGGCCGAAGCGGGTCGCCCGCCATTCTAGAGACGCGGGTCCGGGTTCGGAGATTCATCGATTGAGGATGTGAGTTCTCTCAGTTTTGTCCCCTCTTTTCTCTAAATTCTGTCCCCTCTCCGCGCGCGCTTACGCCCAGTTCGCGGGCTACTCGGGGCGGTCGTCCTCCTCTTCTCTACGGTGTCGGGTGCGGTAGGAGCGACCGCGCATCGCGAAGTGCGCGCCCCGCTCCAAGAGGCGATCGAGGATCGCCTCCTCCAGGTCTCCATCTTGCAGCACCTCGCCCAGGGCCGCTAGCGGCTTGTTGGTCGTGAGGAGCAGCGGTCGGCGCGCGAGGTAGCGCTCGTTGACGACGCGGTGGAGCACCGTTCGCGGCGTCGGCGGCGTGGGACAACTACCCGAGCTCGTCTTTTGATCACGAGGACCTGCGGGTGGAGATAGGGCTCGAGGGCCGCATCGAGCCGGACCCGGGTCGCCGCCCGGGAGAGCTCGCCAATGAGCGCATCGGCCCACCGCGCCCTAGCAGGACACTTCGGTGTTCCTGGTCGAGTGGTGCGTGTCGGCGTACACGATGGCGGAACATCACCCCGGGCCCCCGGGCGGCACCTCGAGGGCGCGTTGCTCGCCAGGTCCGTCGCGAACTGCGTGAACGGCACCAGGTTCTTCACCACCACCGAATCGTTCACCACGTCCGAACAGAGGGCGATCGTGTTGTGCCTGCGGGCATAGGTACCGATGTCGAGCTCGGTGTACCCCACGGAGGGGGGGCTTCCGCGTACGACGTCCACGTCTTGCCCGCCTGGAGGCTCGCGCCGGACGTTGTCGCCCGGGCAGGGCGGACCCGAATAGCTGTCGTCGTTCGTGAAGATCTCGCCCGCGGTCAGCATGAAGTAGTTGCCGATCGAGGGGTGGGTGACGGCGTAGTACTGCGTCCCCAGGCGGTACTGCGTCGCGAGACGTAGAGGTACGGCATCTGGCGGTCACGTCCGCCGCGTTCGTGTGCTCCTCCACCACGATGAACCGTGGTTCACGACGCCGTACCGGGAGCCAGCGGCGTCACGGTGATGGTGGCGCTCCCGCTCTTCGCCTCGGACGTGGCCGTGATCGTCGCCGACCCGATCACGACACCGCTCACGCGGGCTGTGTGATCGACGCTTGCGTGCCGATGTCCTACATTTGCCGAGCGCTCCGTCGATCGGTCGCGCCCGCGGGCCCGTGAGACGCGACACTTCACAGCTGTGGGACCGTTCATGCTCTTGTTCCTG
>DATLKW010000137.1:0-6341 GCA_035538175.1 Gemmatimonadales bacterium
GACGGTGACGGTGAGGAGCACCGAGTCGCCGACTGCGAGGGCACCGACCCCTGGCGCGGAGTCCGGGTCCGAGGCGGTTAGCTGGAGGAACGGCTGGCTCGTGTCGCCCGTGGCGCTCAGGTAGTTGATCTGCACCGACCGCGATTGGCCGCGAACGGCCCAAAAGCTTGCCGCATAGCGGTTGAGCGAGAGCGCCCTGCTAGCGCGGAGCGCTCGCCCGGCCCCTGGGGCTGGGGTGGCGCTCGGGGCACCAACGGTGATGACCGGGGATAGACCCCCGAGGCCCAGCGCACGAATTGCAGCGGCTGCGGCGCCGCGGGTCGCGGGGCGACGCCCTCGCGACACGAGCCCACCAGGAGCAGGAGTCCCAACGAAGTCGCCAGACGCGGGATCGACACGATTCTCTCCTTTACCAAATGGACGGGCGGGGCGCTGTCGTCTCGCTCATCCGGCGGGTGGGTGCGACCGTCACGCCCAATCGCCAGGTCCCGCTGGGTGCTGCCACAGTGTTGAGGTGCTTGTTCGGATGGCCGGTGGCCCGACCGCGCGGGCGGACGCACTGAAGCTTCGACGCCGCGAGAACCCTCACCACGCCACCGCATAGTTGGAGAAGTGCCGCACCACCCCGGTGACCTGTAGGGTCGTGAGGTCGTTCGTGGTCTCCAAGAACTGGAGGATTTGGAAGGACGAGTCGACCTGGACGACCACGAGGAACAGCGGGCTCAGGACGCTGCAATTCGCGTAGGAAATCGACAGCGCGACGGGCTTCTGGAAGACGAGCCCATTGGGCTGGAAGGCGACGACGTTACCGATGCTGCTGGCGACGATCGAAGCCTGAATCGTGACCGTTTGGCCCAGCGCCCCAGGGGGAATGTGCAGGGTATCGGGCCCGACGCCGATAACGCCTCCAGCCGTCCCGATCGCCTGCGTGACGGTACCGGTCGTGGTGTTCGCGCAGTGCGCGAGCAGATCGCCCGGCGTGACCGTGAGCCCCGGGAGCAAGGGGACGCGGCTGGGTCCGACCCCGGTAGCGCTGCGATCCCCGCACCGAGTGAGGGTGGCTGCGATGACAACCGGCACGACGAACGCAAGACGCGATGGCTTCACGAGGGTCAGCTCTCGAGGTCGGGGCCGGGGGTGAGGGAACGCACAGCGTGTGCCCGAGCCCCAGCGGAGCCTGCCCATTGATCTGTCAGCGATTACGCGACACCGCCCGCTCGACCCACCCGAGCGGGTGGGTCATTTCGTTCACGAAGCTGGGTCAATTCGAGCGGCCGACGCCACGGCGGAGCGGACGCGGGGCGCGGCGGGTCGCCGGAAGCGCTTCTACTCCGGGCGGACGAGCCCCCGGCCCCGGGGCGCGAGCCACGGGCCGGTTCGGGGCCAGCGGCTCTGGGTGTGTGGGGCGCCTGCCGAGGCGTATGGCTCGGTCGAATCCACGCCCGGGTGTTCGAGCTCCGCGTCCTCCGGCTCCCAGGCCACATCCTCGCCGCCGACCAAGAGCCGCCGCAAGCGCCGCGGCGAGATCCCGAGCCGGCGCGCCGACGCGCTGCGATTGCCCCCGCACAGCCGCACCGTCGCGCGGGCCGCCGCGGTCGTGATCGCATGCAAGGGGGCGGGGAAGGGGATCGGGCCGTCGTCCCCGCTCGCTTGGTCCTCGAACGCGACGAGCTCGTCGAAGGCCACCTCGCCCGGGGGCGAGAGCAGCAGGGCCCGCTCGAGCGCGTTCTTCAGCTCCCGTATGTTCCCGGGCCAGGAGTGTCGCCCCAACTGGCGCCGCAGCTCCGAACCCAGAGTCGGCATCGGCACACCGTGCTCGCGGGCGAGTTCGGCGAGGAGCGCCTCCCCGATCAGGAAGAGGTCGTCGCCGCGCTCCCGCAGCGGCGGCAGGGTCAGCACCACGGTGCTCAAGCGGAAGAACAGGTCCTCCCGAAAACTCCCTTCGCGCACGCGGTCGGGGAGGGACTGGTTGGTCGCCGCGAGGATACGGACATCCACGGTGCGCGATTTCGTTCCACCGACCCGGCGGATTTCTTTTGCCTCGAGCGCGCGCAACAGCTTTGCCTGGAGGCCGAGGGGCAGGTCGCCGATCTCGTCGAGGAACAGGGTGCCGGTATCGGCGACCTCGAACAGCCCTGGCTTCGCCGCGTGCGCATCCGTGAACGAGCCCCGCTCGTGTCCGAACAACTCCGACTCGATCAGATGCTCGGGCAACGCGGAGCAATTCACGGCCACAAAGGGTGCGCCGCGGCGCGGCCCGCCCTGGTGGATGGCCCGTGCCAGGAGCTCCTTCCCGGTACCGGTTTCGCCGACGATCAGGGCGCTCACGTTGCGGTGCGGGAGCAGTCGCGCGGCGCGCAGCAGCACGCGCTTGATGACCTCGCTCTCACCCACGATGTAGCGGAAGACGTCGCCTTGGCCATTCGTGGCCGCCTGGACGCGCGTCCGCCCCGCGGCGATGGCGGCCACGACCGCGCTATGGAAGATCTCGACATCGTCGGGGAGTGCGAAGTAATCAGTCGCCCCCCGGGTCACGAGCTGCATCGCCGTGCGCCGGCCCGGATCAGTCCCGACGACGAGCGCCGCAAGCCCAGGAGGCACGGCGTGCGCGCCGAGCCACTGGATCGCGTCGCGCTCCGCCCCGCCCGCGGACAGGATGAGGGCCGCGGTCTCCGGCTGGGGGGCCAGGGTGTCGGTCGGCTTGAGGACGTCGATGACGACGCGCAAGTCCGCCCCGAGATCGTTCCAGAATCCGTTGAACGCCTCGGACAGAGCAACCACGGTCAGTCGCATGGGGGGAAGAGTCGCCGGACCAACGGCCTTCATGGGTTCACGTCTCCTTCAGCCCCAGCGTAGCGGCTCGGTTGGACGGTGGCTTCGACGACGCAGTTGCCCCCGCGGCGCTTCGCGAGGTAGAGGGCCTGGTCGGCGGCGATTACGAACTCGGCTTCCGTTGTCGCGCGGGCGGGGAATGGCCACGCGGCGACTCCCCCGCTGACGGTGATCGGGGTCGAGAGTTCAACTTCGGTTCCCGCCGCGCGCGTCAAGGCGCCGACGGTCGAGCAGATGCGCTCGGCCGCGCGACGGGCGCCCTGGGAATCGGTGTCGGGCAAGATGATGGCGAACTCGTCGCCGCCGAGCCGACACGGGATGTCGGAACAGCGCGCGGTCTCGCGCAGGGCTCCGGCGACGCGGCCGAGCACGCGGTCCCCGACGTGGTGGCCCCAGCGGTCGTTGACGGCCTTGAGCTGATCGACATCCATGAGCACTAGGGCGAGCTGTTCGGCGCTCCGCGCCGAGCGCGCCACCTCGTGCGTGAGGGTCGCGTCGAAGTGAAAACGGTTGTAGAGGCCAGTGAGGGGGTCGGTCACGGAGCGGCGCTCGAGCAGCGCGAGCACCTCTTGCTCCACGATGGTTGGGGCGACGAGGTTGTGGCTAATGTTGAGCAAGTAGTCCAAGCCTGCGACGAGCAGCCCGACCTCCCGTCCGAGTCGAGCGCTCAGCTCGCGGTGGTGCGCGGCGATAGCCGCCGCCGGGTGGGCGGCGTCGGGCTCCGGAAGCACGGTGTAGGGGAAGAGCCGCTCGAGCGGGACCGCGCCAGGGTCTGAGTCCCAGAGTCCTCCGCCGCCGGTCCAGATGGGGACGGCCGCGGCGGGGCGACGGACCTCCTCCGCAGCGCCTCCCGCCCGACGTTCGATCGCGCGTCGCTCCTCGCCCTTGCGGCGATCCCCGGCGCGGCGCTGGTGTTCCGGTGGTGTCACGTCTGGAGGATGCACGCCCCTCCCAATGGACCCGTCCATCGTCATGCGTGGCGCCGCTGCCAGCGCCACGGAGCAAAGGCCACGACTCCCCCGCGCGTCCCCGCTTGACAGGGACCCGCGCGACTACCACCTTGAGAGCCGTTGTAACGGATTAGTTGGACCTTTACCTGACCTATTCCGTCACCAAACTGGGGCTGCTTTGGCATCTGTCAAGGGGAGGGGGAGAGGGGAGCGGGGACCCGTCGCCGAGCGCCTCGGCGTTCTGCTTGACGTGTTCAGTCCTTGGAGTGGTATCTCCTTGACCTATCGGCAGTTCGCCGCTGAGCTTGGACCTCCCGTTACCGCGGCGGCCGTAAAGAAATGGCCGCAGCGGAAGGGCTTCCCTCCTGAGGCGGCACGCTTGATCGTCGCCCAAGCCTCTGCCCGCGGGCTCGTCGGAGTTACCCTCGAGTGGGTGCTCTTTGGGGACGGCAACGGTCCCACAAAGGCGCCGAAGCATACCCATGAGGGCGCGATCGACCGCTCCGTACCTCGAGTGGCCGAGCCCGGGGTGCCCAGCACCGAGCCGCACGGCCGCTTTGCTGGGGGGATCGCGGCGGCCCTCGAAGCCGACCTGAGCCACAACGAGTTCGGCCAATGGTCCTCGGTCGAGGTGCAGCGCACCGTGACGTGGGCGCTCAAGGACCTGGCGCGGCGGCTGCGCGCCCTGGGGTTTGACATGGGCAAGACCTTCGAGATGACCGACGACTGGGCGGGACAGGTCGGGCTTCCGGTTCGAGCACCGGATCAGCCGTTGGACGACAAAGGGGTCGAATAGGGAGGGGGCCGGCACCGCCGCCCCCGACCGGTTGCCGCAGCAGAGTCTCCAGGTCTAGAACCAGGCCCCCCGACGCATCGCCTGCCCGCGAGCTCCACCGCACCCGGCATCTCCCCGTCTCTGACACACCAAGATCGTTACTCCGACGAGCGGCGAGGCATCGTTCAGGATAGCCCTCTCCCGTGATACGCGCGATGTTGAGCGACGACGCCCGCTTCCTGTCGACTCCTCATCCCTCCGATGCCGTAGCGTGCCGGTGCATCCAGCGCCAAGACCAGCAGCCCCAGAACCCAATGGTTTCCCTTGCTAGGCGCTCGCCCTGGGGAGCCCGGTGCGCGTGGGTGTCGCATCGTAGCGACGACGCGCGCTGCCCGGAATGCGGGGCGGCGCTGGTGTCCTAGTAGACGGCGCTGATGGCGTGCCCCGTCGTAGCGCTCCTGCGACATTTGCGGAGCGTGGCGTAAGGGTGGCGTTCCATCACGACAACGTTGTGGCTCACGCGCGACAGCGGGCGCCTCGCGGAGCCTCTAGCCGTCACCAGCTCCCTCGCTAAGTCACAGGACGCGTTGATGTTGCGCGTGCCACTGCTGGCATGATGTCGCGGTGCAATATGTGCCGTACAAATCCCCCACCCGACCCGGAGTGACCATGAAGCGCGCGTTTCTAGCGATGAGTCTCGTCGTGCCGCTCGCCGTCGCGTGTCACGACCAACCGTCGGTCACCGCGGTCCATCGAGGCCTGTCGGCGGCGCTCTTGGACGGGTCGATCAGTACGGGGAATCCCCACTTTTTCTTCCTGCCTCCGCTAGTCCAACAGCCCACGTTTACGGGCGTCTTCAACCCGCAGATCCAGCCCGTGGTGGACATCTGCCAGCTGGATCTCACGCTCGCGGTGCCGGATTGCGCGGCGGTTGTCGCTCACATCAATCCGGGAGTGCCGACGGTCGACGCCCCGGAGCAGTACCATGTCGATTGGCATACCGACCAGTTCACGCTCGACCTCACCAAGTTCTACCGGATCCAGGTGTTCGGCTCGGCGGGGGGGCTGCGGCTTGGCTTCGCCGATGTCGCTCCTGTGTTGAACGGGGGTCAGCTCAAGAACGTCAATACCGGCGCGCTCATCGGCCTCGTGGATGGACGCACGTTGCCGATCAAGTTCCGCATTGAGAAGGGGGCCTTCCTTCCCGATTTCAACTGCACGGATTGCGCGGAGCAGACGGTTACGAACGCCGGGGCTACGGTGGTGACGAACACCGATTTTGCGGGGGCCCAGTTCCCGGCCGGCTGGCTCACGAGCCCCAGCGCCGTCGTGGTGACGATCGAGCGCTTGAGCGTGAACGACCAAGTGCTGGCGAGTTCGTGCATCCCGACCCTGTCCGCGACGCAGCAGCAGTTCCAAGGGTGCTACCAGTTCAAGACCTCGCCGCGCGCGACGTTCGCGACGAACGTGACGGTCGGCGTCTGCGCGAACGTGCCGGCGCCGCTGCACGACGTGGTCACGCTCTTTAGCGTCGACACGATTAACGGCGTCCAGACGACACGGGTGCTGCAGAACATCCCCGCGCCGTTCGTGTCGTGCGGCGGGTTCGCGTCGGCGCTCCCACCGGGAGCATCGTTCCGCGACCTCGCGGGGTACCTGCTCCATCGCGTCGAGTCGTTCTTCGTGCCAACCCCTGCCTTCGCCTACCATCTCGGCTCCGGTGGGGCCACGTGCTGCTTCAGCCGTATCGGGTGGGCATCGCCGCTCGGCACGCTCATCAACCC